>CAIUCS010000067.1 GCA_903897715.1 uncultured Synechococcales cyanobacterium | reverse complement strand
GGGAGCAAGGCTGCCAGTCGCCGCTTTACGCTTGAGTCACAAGTCGATGGTGTTACGACTGATGCCAAAGACGCTACTGGCTTCCCTCTTCCTCATCCCATCCAGTTCGATGGCATCGATGACTTTCTGGCGCAAATCAAGGCTGTAGGGTTTAGGTATGGTACGCAAGGGGAAGGGTCTATATTTCTAGCTTATATCCTAACCAATATGGCTACAGCTATATATCAACCAAATTATAGCAAGCCAGTGTTCTGGACTGGAACCTATTGCGTTGTCAGTTGTGGCGGCGTTACTATGGACAGGTCAAACAATAGGTTGAAAATCAACATGAAATCCCAGACTAATGGTTCCCCCGTCCCCCACCCCTTCGGTATTGAGGTCTACGATTATCAATTTACTCAGGGGGGGTACTCAGGGGGGGTACTCAGGGGGGGACTCCTCCCTCACCACCAGCCGAGCAGTCTAGTGGGGTACCCCGCAGTTTAGATGGGGTTATTCCTTGGCATTAAATCAAAGAAAGTTCTCCCAATACTTCAACCCGCTTGACTTCAGTGATGGTCATAAAGGCTTCAGTTAGATTTTCGGCAACGGTTGGACTAATCCATCCCAATTGTTTTAGAAGATGGATTCCCACCGCATGTTTAGCCCGCTTCGCTCCATCCGCCACCTTAATTGCCAACCCCAGTCCCTCCCTGACCCGTCCGATACATAACACTCCTTCCGCCCCTGATTTACAAACTAAATCCCCATTGGTTTGTTCCATCAATACCGTATCAAATTGACCCTCCCCTGCAACCATCACTGGATAATGGGTCATGGCTCGAACAATCCGCTCCATATCCAAACTACTCCCATCCGAAAGCTGGGCATAGAGGGTTGCCATTTGCCCTAATTGCATCACATAGGTGGGAGCACCACAATCGTCACGGGCACCAATAAATTCTGCTGCCGGCATTCTTAATAGCTCTGCTACTTTTTCTAGGATCAACTTTTGTACGGGGTGGTGGCGTTGGAGGTAGGTACCGTGTAACCAACCCCTTTGCTGACATATAGCCAACATCCCAGCATGTTTACCCGAACAATTATGTTGAAGGGTACTCTGACCACCAGTGGGGATGGGACATTGCAACATGGATGGGTCAATATCACATCGCCATAGAATATTAAAAACCTGTCGTGATTGTTCCACCGTCCCTTGGTGAGAACTGCAGATGACCGCTAGATCCCGATCGCTCAAGTCATAGTGTTCTAATGTGCCAGTAGCAGTTACTGCAATGGCTTGGAATGGCTTTAAGGCAGAGCGGATAAAACAAGCTGTTTCAGCACTTCCAGCCATAAATAAAACTCGCCCACGCGAGTCACAAACAGCAGCTTGAACACAATGGCTAGATTCCATAATGCCCTCCCGTAGCAACCGCGCTTCTAATTCCGGAGTATGAGATCGTTTTCCCCTGGTCATGGAGCTGAAGAATAAACGTTAAGCTTAATGTACCAAGTTATCTACGAATCTGACTCAGAAACTTATTTTCTATTTACCTTCTCCATCAATTTTTATCATCCATCCCCATGACTACAATTGTTGCGATCGCCACTGCCATTGTGCCTGAACATGGCAGTGTGGGCATTGTCAAAATGTCGGGAACGACAGCGGTGGCAATTGCCCATCAACTGTTTCAAACTGCCGGACAACAGGTCTGGGAAAGTCATCGAATTTTATATGGTCATATCTGTGATCCTGTATCGGCTGAAAGAATCGATGAGGCATTGTTACTCTTGATGTTAGCCCCTCGGTCTTACACCAGAGAAGATGTGGTAGAGTTCCATTGTCATGGGGGGATGATGGCTGTACAACGAGTATTGCAGTTATGTCTAGGTCACGGTGCCCGATTGGCTCAACCTGGAGAATTTACCCTACGGGCTTTTTTGCATGGTCGGTTGGATCTAACCCAGGCTGAAAGTGTCTATGACTTAGTAGCCGCTCGATCCACCAGGGCAGCCCAAGTAGCTATGGCCGGATTAAAAGGTAAATTAGCTGATCCGATTCGGCAGTTACGGATGGATTGTCTGCACATTTTGGCAGAAGTGGAAGCCAGGATTGACTTTGAAGATGATTTACCACCCCTAAATTTAGGGGAAATTCATACCAGTTTAGCCACGGCTTTGTCTACGGTAACAACCATTTTAGCGACTGCACATCAGGGTCAATTAATACGAGCCGGACTCAAGGTGGCCATCATTGGACGACCCAATGTCGGTAAATCTAGTTTGCTTAATGCCTGGAGTCGAAGCGATCGCGCCATTGTCACAGACTTGCCAGGGACAACCCGGGATGTGGTTGAGTCACAGTTAGTAGTGGGAGGGATTCCAGTGCAGGTTCTAGATACGGCTGGTATTCGAGAAACAGAGGATCCAATTGAAAAAATTGGGGTGATGCGAACCCAGGCAGTGGCACAGTCGGCTGACCTAATCTTGTTGATCATTGATGCACAGTCGGGCTGGACAGCCGCCGATGAGTCTATTTTTGAACATATTACGAAAGAACAGGTTCATCGGTCATTAATATTAGTCATTAATAAAATAGACTTAGTGTCTGAACCATCCTCTATTTGGCTACCAGAGACCTTGAAAAAAACCCCACAAGTACTCACTGCCGCGGCTCAAAACCGAGGAATCCATCAACTCGAAGAAGCAATCTTAGCCACTGTCCACACCGGTACTATACAGGCAGCCAATTGGGAACTAGCCATTAACCAGCGACAGGCTGCTGTGTTACAACGAGCTAAAATGGCTTTAGAACAGGTTCAGGAAACTATCCTCCAACAATTACCTGTTGATTTTTGGACAATTGACCTGAGAACAGCAATCCAAGCCTTCGGAGAAATTACAGGGGAAGAGATTACTGAGTCAGTTTTAGAACATATTTTTAATCGTTTCTGTATTGGTAAGTAATACGGAAATGGAAGGCTATGGAAGGATAACCAATCCCATACCTATCCATTCATGGCAGTTTCCCAAGTCGTGAAATGGAAATGAATCGATTCTCTAAAGAAACTTAAAAACTTAATTTCCAAATCGGTAGTCCTAAACAAGTAAGAACCGGAGCTGGTTGGGGGTTTGGGGTCATCGAACCTACAACCCCTCTTAAATCTTTACCTTTTTACCACCACCTTCAAATCTACCATCAGAAAACATCAGCAGTTGAAATTAACGATACGGGCGAAACTTTCAGGTTGTAAACTTGCTCCGCCCACCAGCACCCCGTCAATGTGGGGTTGGGACATTAATTCATCTATGTTCTCTGGCTTAACAGAACCACCATATTGAATGGGGACATGAGGGTTAGACAGGGAGTTGCGAATTAGTCCAATCACCCGATTAGCTTCTGAAGCGGCACACGTTTCTCCTGTTCCAATTGCCCAAATCGGTTCGTAGGCAATGATTAAATTAGATTGGTCAATGCCAATCAGTCCTTTCTGTAATTGTTGAGAGATGATAGTTTCAATCTCTCCCTTATCCCGCTGTTGTTTCGTTTCCCCGACACAAAAAATCGGGGTTAAGCCTGCAGCCTGGGCACTACGCAATCGTAAGTTGACTGTTTCATCAGTTTCTCCAAAATATTGCCGACGTTCACTATGACCCACAATGACATAACGAACACCAATTTCTGTGAGCATAGGAGCTGAAATTTCACCAGTATAGGCTCCATTATTTTCCCAATGCACATTCTGGGCACCTAACTGCACTATACTTCCATGGAGTGTTTGGGAGAGAAGTTGTAAATTAGTGAAAGGTACACAAAGAATGACACATCGTTGTTCTGGTGTATCGGCTAATAATGGAATAAAAGCTTTTAAGAACTCTAAGCTTTCCACCTGAGTCTTGTACATTTTCCAGTTTCCAGCTAAGACAATTTTAGGCACGTCAGAACTCACAGATTAGGTAAATACAATGGGTGAATAGAGATGGAAAGCTCTATTACCACTAGGTAATAGGCTAACGGGATTCACACTTTAATTATCTTACCAAAGGGGTGATCGGGATGGGCAGATATATTTCGTGAAGATGGGTAACTGTCTGGTTATTCATCCCGTGTCACAGAAATCAGATTTTCAGTTATTTTTTCAAAGGTATCGTCGTGACTAATGACAAATAATTGTCGAAAACTTTTAATATTGCAGATGGCTTCAGCAAGGTTTTCTCGACGGGGACGATCCATATTGGTAGTCGGTTCATCAAAAAAGGCAATATCCAAATCTGCCGTAACCCTTAGGAGTGCAAGACGGACAGCTAAAGCAGCACACATTTGTTCCCCCCCAGACAAGTTTAAGAACCGACGGGTTTGCATCCCTTCCTGTATTTCGATTTCATAATCTTCTTTCCATGTTAAGGATGTATTGGGTCGATTTAATAATTCACGAAAAAGGCGGTCTGCTTCCTCGGAAATATGACGAACAGACCGTTCAGCAATACGGGGACCAGCTTTTTTAAAGGCATCGCGAGCAAAAGTAATAAAATCTAGGTTTTTTTTACATTGCTTTAAGTCCTGAAGGGCACGACTATGTTCCTCTGAGAGTGCCAGTAACTCATTGATTTGTTGATTTAAGGTTTGCAGTAAGACATGCTGAGGGGGTAAGGCACCCTCTAATTGATCCATTTCACTTTGGATTGATTGACAGTTGCGTTTTAATTCATCCCAGTGTTGGGGGTCAGCATGCTGTCTAAGCTGTTCTAGTTCTTGTTGGTCCAGAAAGATCTGGGTGTGTAGTTTGTCATATTCTAGGTCAATCGTTTCCTGCTGTTGGATAAGATTGGTCAAGTTGGCAGCCGTGGGCTGGGATTGTATATAAGTTAGGTAACCAGGGCGGTAGGTTTCCTGGGTCTGTCTGATTCGGTTGAGATTGTCTTGTAAATCGGCATACTGGGATAGCTGAATTTTTATGGCGGCGATAACCGACATAGTTTTCTGATACTTTTGTTGTACGGATGCAAACTCTTCATCCAATTGACTTTGAAGGGATATTTGCTGCCGTAGGTGAACTGCTCTTCCTTTGGGATTATTGAGAGACTGTAGCTCCGATTTTAACCGTGATTGTTCAGATAATAAATCTGGTTTCATGATTACTGTTTGGTGCAGTGAAGTTTGGCGTTGTTCTAATTCATTAATTTCAGTGGTGATTTGTTCGGATTGAATGTGTAATTGGGGTAATAGGCTGACTTCAATCCGTTGGCGATGAGCAGAATCCAATTGGTCTTTCAGGGCTTGTAATTGAGCCTGTAACAGATGGGGATCCACCTGTTCAGTGAGATCATTCAATATGGATTGGAGTCCATGGATCAAGGAGTGATTGAGGGCGATGCCAGCACTTAAGCATGAGGTAATTGCATCTACCGATGGTTTTAATGATAGGGGTAGAGCAGTTTGTAAATCAGCTAAGATGGCAAGGGCATGGGTGGTCTCTTCCTGAAGGCGATCCCGTTGTTGGATACCTTCTGATACCAGTGTCTGTAGTTCTGCCTGGAATTGACGGGCAGCTTCTAACCGAGTTAATAAATGTTGGCGATGATCCCGTTGACGTTCCAAGTCAGTGATATCCGCCAGAGTCGCTTCAAGTTGTTGCAATCGATGGGATTCTTGAATATCCTGTAACTGTTTTGCCTTTAATTTCGTGATTTGATGATTAAGGTCTCGTAAAGTTACCTCGGTTGATTTTACCTCTGTTAATTGATTGGCAATATTCTCTAGTTGCTGCTCTAAGTCCTCCTGATGTCTAATTAATTCCGTTAAGTTGGATAATTCTGCCCGGGAAGAAATGAGGGCTTCCCTCTGTGTTTCCAGTCGAGTCAATTCGTTTTGACTTTGATTAAACTCTTGTTGTTTTTCCTCTTGTTGTCGCAGGCAAGCTCCGTAGGGCTTCAGTTGTTCATCGAGAAGGGAAATGTGCTGTTCAGCTTCCAGATAGGACTGGTGGGCAAGGGAGTGATGCTCACAACGTTGCTGGGCAGATTGGGCATGGTGAATTTCTGCCTTCAGTCGCTCCCTAGCCTCTTGTTTACCAGTTAGTTCAACCTGAAACTGACGGACTCGGTTTTCCAGATCTTGGATTGCTTTGATTTTAATCGCCAAGGCATCCCGTTGTTGTTGTTGATCGATGCGTTGTAACTGCAATGCTTGCAGACGAAGTTGGGATGTATGAACATCCATTTGTAATTGTTGATATTGCTCCTGGGTGGGGGGCAATTTAGTTAGATCTTTTTCGTATTGGGTAATTTGGTGTTCAATGCGCTGTTTGCGATCGCCGGCATATCTTTCCACTTTTGACAGATGAGCCCATACTTGTCGGTAAACCTCAAGTTTGAGGATAACGTCAAATACGCGCTTGCGTTTTTCTGGGCTTAATAAAAAGTCAGCAGTGAAAGTGCCTTGGGGTATCCCAATGGTATTGGCGAACAGATGAGCTAAATCAGTATCTGGGGTTACCCCAATGTGTTGACGCAGCCAGGGTAAAACCTCCTGGTCAATGTTTTTATAATCTAACCGTGCTTTCAGTTGGGGATCATACAGGGTATAACCCTTATCAGTACATCGCAGAATATCATAGGTACGCCCGTCTTTGCTGGAAATAAAACGCACCGTGACTTGGGCGTTGGCACAACCATTGTGGATAAAGTCTTCTTTTTTATAGTTGCCCTTATAGTCAAAAATAACCCAAGCTATTGCCTCTAAAATACTAGTCTTACCGGCTCCATTTTCACCACAGATGGCATTTGTGCCTGACTGAAAGACGAAATGGCGATCGCGATGGGACTTGAAATTTTTTAATGTAACCCACTGTATTTCCATAGATACCATACCAATGGCCGTTAATATTAATCTTATTACCTAGTGGAGTATTCAGAGGAAAGCATCAAGTTCGTAGTCACCCATTTCCAGTCAGGCACAGATTAAACGCAAAGGGTTCATCCTAAACGGAAGGTTTAACCCGGTACGAGTCTAGTAGGTATTTCACTTAATTAAAATTCACTGTAGAATGAGTAATGTCAAATCACGAATCAATTCAGAGAATTTTTAATTATGGCTCATAAAAAAGGAACCGGCAGTACTCGCAACGGAAGAGACTCTAATGCTCAGCGTCTGGGCGTAAAGCGATATGGCGGGGAAGCAGTGAAAGCAGGTAACATCCTAGTTCGTCAGCGAGGAACTAAGTTCCACCCAGGAAATAATGTAGGCTTAGGCAGTGACTACACTCTTTTTGCCTTGGTTGATGGAACGGTTACCTTTGAACGCCGGGGCAAAAATGGCAAGAAAATAAGTGTTTACCCTGCTGTTGCTGAATAATTAGTATGCCTCTACTAGTTTTCGAGGGGCGTTATCAGAACCGTCTACCGGAGATGATAACGCCTCTTCCAAGGGGGCTACCCCTAGTCGTTGCTCTAATATGCTCATTACTTCCCGTCCAAAATCACCAGCATTTTGTTGCCAAGCTTGTAAACATATTTCCCCAAAGAAAGAACCCAATGGTTCAGGATTCCATAACAACTTTTTCGACACCCAGGGTAAATGGATGCTAAGGGGGTTGTAACCTCGGTTTAAAATTCCTTGTTCAAATGCATACCGTTCCAAGTGAGTGTGGGGTTGTAAGCCTATGAAAAAGATAGCGGGTTCAACTTTTTCTACGCCAAATATCCGCTCCAATTCACGGTGGTAAGCAATGGTTTGGCGGATAGTGTCCATAGTTTCATCAAGGACATTAAAGGAATAGTTAACTGAAACGACATCATTGAATCCTGCAGCTTTCAGGTCTCGACAATTATCTAAAACAACACGAAGGTTATAACCCATGCGCATTTTTCGGACTAGTTGTTGGGATCCACTTGTAATACCGATTTCAAAGTAGTTCATGCCCGTCTTCACCATTAAATCGCACAGATGGGGAGTTAAATTATCTGCTCGAATATATGCGGCCCAATGAATGTCCTCCATTCCGGATACTAAGATTTTTTGCAAGAGTTGTTCCACGTCAGGGATGAACTTACGAGCTGGAATAAATTGGGCATCTGTGAACCAAAAATTTCTCACCCCCCGATGGTAAAGTTGACGCATCTCATGAACTACTTCGTCGGCGGGGTTAACCCGAACCTGTTTACCTTCCACTACAGTGTAAATGCAATAACAACAGTTGTGGGGACACCCCCGTTTCGTTTGGACACCCACATAGAAATCCTGGCTATCTAAGTAATAATCAAATTCATGCCAAATTGATTGAACATAGTCATAATCACAAGCCGTTTTTTCCAGGGCAGTAGGTGCTTCGTGAATTAACCCAGTTCGGGGTCGGCTTTCCCCGACCACATAACATCGTTCCCCGGAAAAATCATCACCTTGGAGTATTTTCTTCAGTAATAGTTCCCCTTCACCCACTGACACAATAGTTCCTTTGGGTAAATCCTTTCCTAATTGCTCATAAAAAACACTCACGGCTCCCCCGCCAACGACACAACGGACATCACCATCATGTTTTCGCGCTCGATGTAACCCCCGTCGAATTAAGCCTAAGTTGCGAGACAACTCATTCAAATAGGTGGAAGCCATGCGCAAACCCCCCATGGCTCCCCGGAGACGCACCAATGGGTTACGGGCATAGTAAAATTCAAAGGCATTTTGCAGCGGATTTCCTCCCCGTCCTCCAACGGGAGCATAAATTTGAATGTCTCGCCAAGAAAAAACTAATAAAGAGGGGTGAAATTCATCGATGCAACGGTCTAAAGCATTGGTATAATCGAGCGGAGGCACCGTTCCCAAATCAAAAATCCGCTGCTCTAGGTGGGGGAATTGCTTATGAACAAAGTCAGATAAGTACACCACCCCAATGGGGAAAATGGGGTTGCACGGGAGGCGGACATAGAGAATCCGTTGAAACATGGAGTTCATTAAATTTTGTATCTATTTATTTTAATTTTACATAACTTTATGTTCAGAAATGGGTAGATATTCAAATCTGCCGTAAATTTTCCTTCCTGTGGTTATTTCCAATCAAGACTCCCATCCTCAAGGAATAGAGCCTTGAAACCCTATTTTTGTAAATCATTAGCAGTTTAATTGTTACCATCGTGTTATTCCTTGCCTCTATTTCTGCCCATCGTTCTCAAAACTATGACCGCAGTCCTTCCCCATGGCAGGGGTTGCAACTTGGGGTTTTAATCTTACCCTTGAGTTTAATCATTGGGGGGTTGTTGATAATTGCTGCCACAGTCATGACATGGAAGGATCACTATGCCACAATCCTTCGACGTCCGGTGAACTGGGTGTTGGCTGTTTTAGCTATCTGGCTGGTGATTACCAGTGTGGTAGCCCATGACCGGACAGATGCATTGATTGGTTTAGCCAATTTCTTGCCCTACTTTGGGGTTTTTGCAGCCTTACCGGAGTTGATCTCTAATCCTGTTCGGCTGTGGCGGTTGGCATGGCTGATTGTCATGGGTGCCATTCCAGTGGTGATCATTGGTATTGGTCAAATGTTTTGGGGGTGGGGAGGACAAGTTCCCCTCTTGACCGTTATTTTTCCCTGGCCCATGGCTGCAGGTGGTGTGCCCCTTGGACGCATGTCCTCGGTTTTTGATTACACTAATGTACTTGCGAGCTACCTAGGGGTTCCTTTACCTATGGCCATCGGGGTGTGGCTGGATGGTTATGACCACGGTCAAGGGAATGGATGGTCTAAACGACGGGTGATTCACCTCATGGGAATTGGTCTGGCGATCGCCGGTATGGTGGTTTCCATGGTATTAACCCATTCCCGAAATGGTTGGGCGATTGCAATGGTTACCATTGTTACATTTGCCCTATACCGGGGGTGGCATTGGCTTATTGCTCTCTCGGGGGCGGGAATTACAATTATTTTAGTCGCTGCTTTTGGTCCAGCCTCTCCCCTAAGAGAATTTTTCCGTACAATTGTTCCTGCCTATGTTTGGGCGAGACTCAACGACCAACTGTTTCCCCAATCCCACGACTTTTTACGCACCACCCAATGGCAATTTGCAGTTCATCTGACTCAGCAACGTCCTTTGACTGGTTGGGGATTACGGAATTTTACTCCCCTTTATGAAGCCCATACCCATTTTTGGCTAGGACATCCTCACAATTTATTATTGATGATTAGTGCGGAAGCAGGAATACCGGCTGCTCTATTACTGTTTGGTTTAGTAGGATGGATTGTTGCCCATGGCTGGCATTTATTTTGGAAGTGGGTTGTGAGTCCATCCAAGCATCTTAATGGGTCTTCAGTTTATTTCCACCCTAAAAGCGATGGTTTAATACTGTTCACTTATTTGATTGCTTTTTTAAATTGTGGGCTGTTCCACACTTTGGATGTACCTCTATTTGATGCCTGCGTTAATTTCCTTGGATGGCTGTCCCTAGCTGGGATTTTAGGCTTAATTAATCAACAACAGCTCCCTAAAAAAAGTATGGAGAAGGGGGGATAGAAAACATGGAGAGTACCCAATTCTGCAAGTTTGCCCTCATCTCCTCACCCCTTCTCCCAAAAAGGGAGAAGGGGAACCAGATTCAAGGATCCTCTCCCTTTCTGGAAGAAGGATTTAAGGTAAGGTTTGCAAAATTGGGATCCACCCAAAACATCCCCGCCCAATGAATTTTGGTCTTCTCATGAGTGAAACTAGAAGCTGTCTGTGGAATAATATAAGTAACAAATTATGAATTACTCGTAATTGTTACTCCTAAGGAAAAATGGGAACAATCACACCAGAGCAACTCATATTTTTATTCATTTGGGGATAGGTTGGATTTAATCTGTAGTTAAGATATGCCATCAACCCAATGTCCAAGGTCAAAAAAAGGTTTGTACAAAGAACCAGATTAAAATTATAAATTTTCGGTATCATATCAATATTTTTTATTCGGTGGAGCCAACCTCTATGCCCAACACTGTAGACCCCAAACGACAGCTACATGGTCAGGTTTCTGGTACTCCCAACCTAAATGAATTTTCTAAGGGACATGGCACCCAAAGGGATTTCCCAGGGGAGGTTACTTCTCCACCCTTGTCTTCAAGTACAGCCCAACCCCGTCAATTATCATCTCAACAATCCACCTCTGGAGATGATCCTCCACAATCCTTGCGAAAAGACCGTCCTCTTACAGTAAACCAACGTCGTTTGGGACAAAATTGGCGGCAGGATGCAGCATTGGCTTCTGCCCGTTACAGTAATTCCAATTTTAATGAACCTGATCAGAACAAATCGTTCAATCCATCCACTCAAAAAACTGAACCATCTCAAGCAGATCTAACTGTACCTACAGTTCAATTTACCCCCCCCCGACGTAATTCTATAGTAGAATTGCCCCCTACTCGACAGCCCATTCAACCCCAGTCTCCCCCCTCCAAGCAGACTTCCAACCAGACTGTGAGCCAACGCCAAAACAGGCAACAGAATGTTGTGTCCTCGTCAGGGTCTAATTCTCAGACAATTAACAATCATCGTCAACGTTCCCGTCCCCTGTCTACTACCAACCCATCTGTCCGTCAATCCATCCAACCCTCCGTGACAGGGTTTTCCGGTCATCATCGTCCTCAAAGGAAGCCCATGACTGAATTAAACCCCACACCTCATGGGAAAGGAAGGGCATCATCCCCTCCACCTCCTCAGTCCCGAGTGTTTCAACCTCTCTTATATTCAGTGCGATTACTGGTGTTAGGGGTAGGTGTCAGTGTTATCGGAGGAACATTCCTATCGATTTGGCAACCCGATTCTTCCCCAGCCTTATTACGGGTAATGTCAACCCACCAGGATTTATCACAACCCCTAGTCAATCAAGTTTCCTCTTCCAATCCATCACAGTCAAATACTACTATTCCACCCCTCAAAATTGCCACCCAGGAAATCCCTGGCTTAAAGAAACAAATTCAAGATTTATTAACCCTCTATCCTGAATTAGGAGCTGAAGTATTTTTGATGGATATGGATAATGGCGAGTATGTGGACATGAATGGTTCAGCCCCCATTTCTGCAGCCAGTACCATCAAGGTGCCCATATTAGTTGCCCTTTTCCAAGATGTGGATCAAGGTAAAATTCAACTGGATGAATTACTATCTTTGCGTTCTGATTTAGTCGTGGGAGAATCAGGACAAATGCAATTTAAACCCATTGGTAGTCGGTTTACTGCGTTGGAAACAGCCGTCCAAATGATCGTCTCCAGTGATAACACTGCAACTCAACTGTTAATTGACCGTATGGGGGGAATGAAGTCCCTCAATGAACGTTTTAGGAATTGGGGTTTGAAAAGTACGGCTCTCCATAGCCCATTACCCGATACCAGCG
The DNA here is from genome assembly GCA_903897715.1 of uncultured Synechococcales cyanobacterium. Lineage (GTDB taxonomy): Bacteria > Cyanobacteriota > Cyanobacteriia > CAIUCS01 > CAIUCS01 > CAIUCS01. Next base: position 8,802 of record CAIUCS010000067.1, on the reverse strand, counting down.
GTACAAATATTACCTCACCCAAGGATTTGGGTACCCTCTTAACATTAGTTGGTCAGGGTCATTTATTGTCGTTACGATCCCGAGACTTTCTATTAACAATTATGCAACGAACCCTCAACCGTAGCTTAATCCCCAGTGGAGTAGGAGAAGGAGCGATCGTTGCCAATAAAACGGGGAATATTTCCACCCTATTAGGAGATGTTGCCTTCGTGGATTTACCCAATGGACGGAGATATGTTATCTCAGTTCTAATTAAGCGTCCACCCGATAACCAGGAAGCTACAAACCTGATTGTTCAGACATCTAAGTTAGCTTTTCAACACTTTACTAAAAACCGCCCACTTCTCACTAAATCAGCCATAGTTCAACCACAACCTATCCCAACTAGTTTTCCATAGACAATCAACTTTTATTGGACGTAAATCTCAGGGGTTGACTATAGTTAGTGACTGACTCCACAAGCCCGACACCAATATAAATGGCTAAAAGTGCTGAACGTCCATAACTGAGCCAGGGCAGGGGAATGCCAGTGATTGGAGCGACCCCAATAGTCATACCAACATTGACAAGGGTTTGAAACACAATCATGGAAAGTAGACCAATTGCCAATAAAGAACCAAAGTTATCTTTAGCCCCTTGGGCAATAAAAACCAACCTGAGACAGATCAACCAAAAGGATATCAACATAAAGAACCCCCCTGCGAAGCCTAATTCTTCGCCAATGGCAGCAAAGATAAAGTCAGTATGTTGCTCTGGAATAAAGTTTAATTGGGTTTGGGTGCCGTGGTTCAAACCTTGCCCCCAAAGTTGTCCCGCCCCAATGGCAATCCTGGATTGAATTAAGTGATATCCCCCGCCCAGTGGATCTCGATCCGGGTCCAAAAATAAAACAATCCTATCCTTCTGATAATCTTTGAGAACCCCCCACATGAAATGACTCAGCTGACCTGAAACAAAATTAATGCTGAAAGTACAGAGAGTACTGATAATACGCCAAGGTAAGCTAATCCAGGCAGCAATAACTATGATAATTGCCCACAGAATCCATAGGGGTAAACTAACGTTGTAAAGAATAGCAGAAATAACAGGGGAAAGCAGTACCAGGATCCAACTTGGATTTGTATTTGCCCAATACAACATCCCCAGAGTTATAGCTACCAAAACAAGGGATGTTCCCAAATTAGGTTCTAAAAAGACCAAAGACCACGGCACAAGCATAATGCCAAGGGTACGAAACATATTGGGAATCGTATTTGCGGGTTTTTCATGTAAGAGACCAGCAAGGGTTACAATTAATCCAATTTTTGCAAATTCAGAGGGCTGCAAATTAAAACCGGCAATACTGATCCAACGCTGTGCCCCGAGTGCTTCTGTCCCGAGAAACATAACAGTTAACAAACCAACATTAGTGATTCCATAAATCCACCAATATATCTGTAGCAAGCGGTCATAGCGATTACGGGCAATTACCATTGCCAAGACGAGACCAATTAGCCCAGTGATTAAATGCTGCCACCACTCCGCCCATCCCTGGTTTAATTCAACACTCCGAATCATGAGTGAACCCCAGACTGTCATACCAATGACTAATATCAACAGAGTCCAGTCTATATTTTGCCAAGGTTTCACCAAAGTGTTCCACTGGAACCAGAATAAGAGTTTTTTTAACATTGCTTTGGCTGAGTATTTGACTAGTCCTAATCAGGAATTATATTGTAAAAGATTTATACTAGGGTGGTTTTGTAAACTGCCCAACCCCCCAAATCTGAAATGTCTAACCACTGAAATTTTTCAACCAATTCTTGGGGGTACAACATTGCTGTTAATGTTTCTCCATCTTCTAAAATTACATCCCCCGGATACATATTCGGGGGCTCATTTTTTAGTAAGTGGTCATACTGAGCCAATGTGAGTTCATATACTTCCCCAGGGATACTTACTCCTCCGGTTTCAACCCTGTAAATGGCAGGATGCCAGCCATTTTGTGCCGCATGAAGCCGATAGAGGGGTTTTGTTTTAGCAGTCTTTAAAAAAATGGCAGATTGTAAATTTTGATGGTCTGGTTGTCCTTTTAATGCGGATCCACAAATAAACATTTTTTTCGTTGGTTCATTATTACTTTGTTGGACTGCTTCAGTCATAAGAGCTCCTAATGCCTGTGGTTTTAATCGGTAAGGATGGGAAACGGATGTACTCCACCCATAGAGTGTAATCGTTCATTCCCCCTTAGGGGAGTACCCAGGGCTAAGTCTACAACCCTTTTTACCGGGGGGCGCATGAACGGTTGTTGTGGAGTTTAGATATATAGAATGAAAACTACATATACTTCAATTTCCTTTTAATACCATGAATCATCGATTCATTTAAGGATTACCATTCGGTGAAAACCAAGGATGGGATGATATCTGGCGATATCATGGTACATGAAGATTTAAAGATTGCGAACATGGTCAAACATCATCACTTGGCTAAGTTCATAGAAACGGTGATTCTTGACACTTCATCCAGATACGCTGGCAAGACAGTCTTATCTTCTCTATGTCCGTTTGAAGTCTCCCAATGCCCTATGGAGACTTTTTGTTTAGTACGGGAGTAAAATACTTGTTAGCTTTCAGGGGTGGTCTTTCCATCGCCATTGCTGCTTCCCCTGTTTCTGATCCCAACCCCTTTCCCAGGGGGCGAGGGGAGCCGATCCACCCCTCCGGTTCCCTCTCCCATCGGGAGAGGGCTAGGGTGAGGGCTTTCGGGGTTTTGGCTGAGAAGCTTTGTCAGTCAATTAGGATCCCAACTCTGACAGGAATTTCAATTTTGTTATTTGTTTCGGAGTATCTTAAATCCGGGCGGGTCTGAAACCATGAGTATTTTATTACAAAGCTGTCCTAGAAGGACGGGGTTTAGACCTATTCTTTTGCTAAAATCGTCTCAGTAGCCATCTGTAAAACGTCTACAGATGCTGTAGAGACTAATACGGAAGGGTATACTGCATACTGCCATTGGGGATGTTCAATTAGGCGACATTGACCAAATTGAATGGTAGGGTATCCTAAACAACTCCGTACAACGGTCACATCATCTAACCGTAGACTTCCTCTCCTGGAAAGTAGAGGTAATCCTGTGGCGGGATCAAATAAATCCACTTGGTAGCGTTGGAGTTTTAATAGGTGGACAATGGCTAACCCAATTTCTAAGAATTGAGTTCGCAATGTTGGCTTATAATACTCAGAAGTAATAGGATCGGTTAAACATACCGGGCTATTTTGTAAAATAATTAATAAAGATGACATCGGTAATGTCCAGTCTGGCAGCAATTCATGGCAGTGAAGATCCAAGAATTGGTAAGGGGTATGGACAGAGTATTGTATCTTCCCTTGATTGAATGTTTTTGAGCCAGCAACCATTAGACTCGCAAATAAATTGATTAATCCTTCGATTAAAGCCATGAATGCCCCATTGTCCCAAATTACGGCTTCCATCAGCCCAGTTGAGCGTGCTAAAATCCTCACTTTGGCTGACTATTCCACCCTTGAATCCATAGCTGACATTTGGCCTTTAGCCGCAAAACAGTTTGGCAGTACCCTAGCCCTTAAGGATCCCTATGCTAAGTCAACAATCAGTTTGACCTACACAGAACTGAGTATAGAAATTCAGCGTTTTGCCACTGGGTTGCAAGCTTTAAGGGTGCAAGCAGGGGATCGCATTTCTCTAATTGCCGACAATAGTGCCCGTTGGTTCATCGCTGACCAAGGGATCATGACTGCAGGTGCGGCAAACGCTGTACGAAGTTCCCAGGCAGACCGGGAAGAACTGTTATTTATATTAGCGAATAGTGGTAGCACTGGATTGATAGTAGAAAATGTGGCAACTTGGGAAAAACTGGCGGTAGGGATTCAAGATCTGCCCATCCAATTTATTATTTTACTTTCCGATGAGGTGACTCCCATCCACTCCAACCCCACAATCTATAATTTTGAGCAATTTCTCCAATTAACAAATGGACGAAGCTTACAACCGGTCACCCGCAGTCGTCATCATCTTGCCACCCTCATCTATACTTCAGGCACCACCGGCAAGCCTAAGGGGGTCATGTTGAACCATGGGAACCTCCTACACCAAGTTACCAACTTTGGGGTAGTGCTTCAACCCACTCCAGGCAGTACCATATTAAGTATTTTGCCAACATGGCATAGTTATGAACGGAGTTGTGAATATTATCTACTTTCCCAGGGTTGCACCCAAGTCTATACTAATTTGCGTTCTGTGAAAAAAGACCTCCAAACCTGGAAGCCAGATTATATGGTAGCCGTTCCTCGACTATGGGAATCAATTTATGAAGGGGTACAGAAACAACTACGGGATCAACCGTTAAAAAAACAAAAATTAGTATTTGGGCTCCTTGGGCTTAGTCAGCGGTATGTCCAGGCACGCCGAGTCATCCAAGGGATGAGTTTACAATGCTTGAAACCAACCATATTCCAGAGAATCACTGCCTTAGGACAATTCCTACTTCTTGCTCCCATTCATGGTTTGGCCGATCGTATTGCCTATAGCAAAATTCGAGAAGCAACCGGCGGACGATTAAAACAAGTGATTAGTGGTGGTGGTTCCCTTGCTCTTCATTACGACACCTTTTTTGAAATAATTGGAATCAATATTCTAGTTGGATACGGATTAACAGAAACCTCCCCAGTTCTCACTGCTCGACGGATTTGGCGTAATTTACGTGGTTCTGCCGGACAACCCATTCCAGGAACTGAAATTAGAGTGGTTGATTTAGAAACTCGCCAAACTCTGTCCACTGGTCAACAAGGATTAGTTTTGGCTCGCGGACCACAAATTATGCAGGGATATTACCAAAATCCAGATGCAACCCGTAAGGCGATTGATGAAGCAGGTTGGTTTGATACGGGTGATCTTGGTTGGATGACACCCCAAGGTGACTTAATTCTCACCGGTCGGGCTAAGGATACAATTGTTCTTACAAATGGGGAGAACATTGAGCCCCAACCCATTGAAGATGCGTGTCTCCGTAGTCCATATATTGATCAAATTATGCTAGTCGGTCAAGATCAGCGATCCTTGGGGGCACTGATTGTTCCTAACTCTGAAGCGTTAGAAAAATGGATGGATCAACAGTCATTAGTCCCAGCAGACTTAAATAGTCGGATAGTGCAAGACTTATTTCGTAAGGAATTGATCAAAGAGGTACAAAATCGACCTGGCTATCGTCCTGATGACCGTATTGGTCCTTTTTATTTACTTATGGAGCCCTTCTCCATAGAAAATGGAACCCTAACCCAAACGCTGAAAATTCGCAGACCCGTTGTTGCCCAACGGTATGGGGATCTGATTCAAGAAATGTTCAAGATGTAATGGAAATGTTTCAGAATCAAAAGTTGGAATGTAACAAAATGCAACGTATAATAATTAAACGTTTTATTACTTAAGGTACAACTATCACATGCGAGTTGCGATCGCCGGAGGGGGGCTAGCTGGTCTAGCTTGCGCCAAGTACTTAGTTGACAGGGGATACCAACCCATTGTTTTAGAAGGTCGGGATGTGCTGGGGGGGTTAGTTGCTGCATGGAAAGACGAGGATGGAGATTGGTATGAAACCGGACTTCATGCTTTTTTTGGAGCCTATCCCAACATGTTGCAGCTCATGAAAGAGTTGGGTATTGAAAACCATTTACAATGGAAGCAACACACCCTCATTTTTAATCAACCCGAAAAGCCAGGGGTTCTTTCCCGATTTGATGTCCCCGACATTCCCCCTCCTTTCCACATTATTTCTGCAATTCTGCGAAATAATGACATGCTTACCTGGGAACAAAAAGCCCGATTTGCTGTTGGGCTTTTACCAGCAGTCATTCGAGGTCAGCAGTATGTGGAAGATATGGATCGATACACCCTGTTGGAGTGGTTACAACGGCAAGGGATTGACGAACGGGTGAACAGTGACATCTTTATTGCTGCTTCTAAGGCTTTGACGTTTATCAACCCTGATGAAGTTTCAGCGACCATCACTTTAACTGCACTCAATCGATTTTTAAGGGAGCGATACGGGTCAAAAATTGCATTTCTGGATGGTTCCCCTACGGAACGCCTTTGTCAACCCATGGTTGATTATATTGTCGCAGGGGGAGGGGAAGTACATCTAAACAAACCTCTAAAAGAGATACAACTGGCTGAGGATGGACAGGTAAACGGGTTTTTAATTCGTGGATTAAATGGAGCAGGGGATGAATTCATATCCGCTGACGTGTATGTGTCAGCGGTTTCCGTAGACGTAATGAAAGTATTACTCCCCAACCCATGGAAATGTGTGCCGTTCTTTCAGCAATTAAATGGATTGGAAGGGGTGCCAGTCATTAACCTCCATCTTTGGTTTGACCGTAAACTGACTGATGTTGATCATTTATTATTCTCTCGATCCCCTTTACTCAGTGTATACGCTGACATGAGCAATACCTGTAAAGCCTATGCTGATTCAGACCGCTCCATGTTAGAGTTTGTATTAGCTCCTGCCAAGGACTGGATCAATCAACCAGATACAGAAATTATTGCGGCAACCATGGAAGAGCTCAAGCGACTATTTCCCCAACATTTTGGAACTGATCAACCTGCTCAACTACGCAAGTATAAAGTGGTTAAAACTCCCCGTTCAGTTTATACTGCTTCTCCTGGACGTCAATCCTATCGACCTGCCCAAGTCACACCGATCAAAAACTTCTTTCTTTCTGGTAGTTATACCCAACAAAAATATTTAGGAAGTATGGAAGGGGCTGTACTTTCTGGTAAGCTAACAGCGAAGGCGATCGCGGAACGTTCCCATTCCCTTGGTTCCAATTTATCTAAATCCTCGTCTGAAAAAGCCTTGGTTTAGTATCTTTTTCAATGTTTGAATTGACTTTTCACTCGGTTCAGCCCGATAATTCGTCCATTACATACTTGATTCAATCCATTTCTTTTTCTCCCATCCGTACCACAGATCAACTTCACTAAGTTGTTCCATTGTCTATCCCCTCTATTCCGTTTTGACCCCTAAAATGTTCACTCGCCAGACTGCCGGTCATGCTGCAATTGTCTGAATCCCCTCCCATGAGAATATTGCCATCCTTGGAGGAAGCTTATGAGCTTTGCCGTGAAATTACAGCAAAGTATGCTAAAACTTTCTACTTAGGCACCCTTTTAATGCCCCAGGATAAGCGACAAGCTATTTGGGCTTTGTATGCTTGGTGTCGCCGTACAGACGAAATGGTAGACGGACCCCAGTCCGCATTAACAACCAATGAAACCTTAGATCATTGGGAAGAACGTTTGGAATCAATATTTATTGGTCATCCATCCGATGGGTTTGATCTGGCCTTAGTTGATACAGTTCAACGATTTCCCTTAGATATCCAACCTTTTCGCGACATGATAGCGGGTCAACGAATGGATTTATACCGTTCTCGTTATCAAACATTTGATGAATTAAATCTTTACTGTTATCGGGTTGCAGGCACTGTGGGACTCATGTCACTCGCCGTGATGGGGGTTGATACGACCCCAGTGACAACACCCTGGGATTTATTTCGACCCCATGAAACTGACCCTACCCACAAAGCGGTAGCTCTAGGGGTGGCAAAGCAGTTAACCAATATTTTGAGGGATGTAGGAGAAGATGCCCGTCGAGGTCGGGTTTATCTACCTCTGTGCGAACTATCTTTATTTAATTATTCGGAACAAGACCTGATGGATGGCGTGATTGATGACCGCTGGCGTCAATTGATGCAATTTCAGATTCAACGTGCCCGAAGTTTTTATGCAGAAGCTGAGTGGGGTATTAGTGTCCTCAATCCAGATGCTCGCTGGCCGATTTGGTCGGCTCTAATCCATTACCGTGAAATCTTAAAAGTAATTGAGCGAAATGACTATGATGTATTTCACCATCGTGCCTTCGTTCCGTTTTCCCAAAAATTATTAAGCCTTCCAGTGGCATTTATGCGAGCCAAGGTACTCTAAGTTCCTATCTATTTCACTAAAACGGAAAAACTTCCATTTATTTGTCTAGGAGTCTAAAGAAGGATCAATGGCGGCAACTTTCCTACTTTTTTGGAAATTTTAGATCTCAATTCGTGATCTAAAGAACCTTTTGGTTAGACCCACTTGACAAGCCTAAACACCAAGAATCTCCCTCTACATTGTACGAACAGTGTAGAGGGAGAGCATCACTTACTACTACCCTTCATTCCTTGAATTAACTGGGGCATATACCAAATTTGTTGATTGGTTGCAGTTTCACCAGCGTTAAGGAATGGAGTACCATCTTGGAAGTTAAGGGGACCGGTATAAGGATTAATACTACCATCCCCCAGACCTTGAATAAATTGATCCAAAAGAGATTTCTTATCTCCAAGAGCCTGACCAGGGAAAAACCCAACCATCGACACATTGTCATCATTAAAAGATTTCCAAACTGGACCGAGCCATTGAAAATCAGTAAATGGTGTACCTCCCTTCACGGAATTAATTGCCCCCAAATAGGGCACATTCCACGCATAGTAAGGAACACCTAAACAAATCTCTGGGGCTAATTCACAGCCCTTCTTATAGTCGTAATGGACAAACTTAACTGGCTTGCCCGCCGCCGCCGCTCTTTTGCCCTGAATCGCTACTTCTGGGGTATCAATTCCAGACATGACTACGTCAAATCCACCATTATAATAGTCGTCAGCTACCTTGGTTGGATCTAATGTTTTGCCAGGGATATTAAACCAAAAACCAATCCATCTGACTTCAAAGGTCAAATCTTCCGCTTTT
>CAIUCS010000066.1 GCA_903897715.1 uncultured Synechococcales cyanobacterium | reverse complement strand
TGCGTCAAGCTATTCGCGATCGCCTTAAAACCTTGCAGCCACAGGTAAACTATAAAACCTCTGAAAACTCGCTATGACCTTCAGCATCACCCTTGCTCCCACATTCTTGAATGAACTCATCGGCATCCCGCAAAATGTATCCAAACGAGTTTCTAAAGCCACCAAACTATTAGAACGCGATCCCATCTCTGCCGATGGTGATGCCAAAAAACTCAAAGGCTATGAAAATGTCTATCGCATCCGTCTAGGTGACTATCGCCTGTTTTATGCGATCGGTACTGGTTGGGTAAAGCTGCTGAGTGTGCGTAAGCGCAATGAGCGCACCTATGAAACCGAAATTCCCACCGCGATCCCGCCAGAAACCACACTCCATCGCCAGTCAGTCAAACCGAAGAAGGTCTCTCGACCTTCTTTATCCACTTGGGAAAGTGGCAATGGGGCTAAAGCCTTGACTACGCTTCCTTTCACACTTACAGAGGAAATTTTGCAGCAGTGGCAGATTCCGTCATCCTATTGGGCGGCGATCGCCAAAGTTAGTGACGCTGAGGCATTGCTAGAGCTAGATATGCCCGATCGCTTTATGAATGTGATTTTGGATAACCTCTATCCCCGTGCGATCGCTGAAATTGAGCGTCAGCCCCAATTTATTCTTAATCAACCCGAAGACCTCGATCGCTATTTTGCAGGGGATCTCAGTGCCTTTTTACTCAAGCTCAGTGATGAACAAGAGAAATTAATTCAATTTGGCACCAATGGCACAGTACTGATCAAAGGCGGTGCGGGTACGGGTAAATCGACCCTTGCCCTCTATCGCATCAAAAAGTTAGTAGAGCAGGGCTACACCTCAATTTTATTTACCACCTACACCAATGCCCTCGTTTCCTATTCCGAGCAACTTTTAGAACAATTACTAGGATGTTCTCCTGCGGATAAAGGCGTAGAAGTAACTACGATTGATGCGATCGCCCACCGTTATTTTGTCAGTAAAGGAAAAGCAACACCATTCATCAATCATGACAAATCTCTAGAACTCCTAGCCCAAGCCCTAGCGCAAACGAATATTCCTGCTCAGAATGTATTCGATCGCCAAGTTAAACTCCAAACTTTGCAAAAGCTCGGTCTTTCCTATCTGTTGGATGAAATTTTGCAAGTTATCGAAAATTGGGGCATTCGTAACGTTGATGATTACATCGCCCACGATCGGCGCGGACGAGCCTTGCCATTGCGTCAAAATATCCGTGAGGCAATTTGGGCAGTCTATGAAACATGGGAAAAGCTATTAGCCGTAAAAGGTAGCCTCACATGGGAGCAACTACGCCGCCAAGCGCTTACAGTCGCGCAAGATTTGACAGACAAGCCTTATCAGGCGATCGTCATTGATGAGGCTCAAGATTTTTCCCCTGTGGCGCTCAGGTTTTTACTCAATCTTGTTCCCAATTTTAACAATATTTACATCACCGCCGATGCTTCCCAATCCATTTATCAACGGGGCTTTAGTTGGAAGCAAATCCACACTGATTTGAAGGTAATAGGGCGGACATTAATTCTCAAGCAAAACTATCGCAACACCCAAGAAATTGCGATCGCATGTACTGATATTCTGCTTGGTACAGAAGCAGGCGATCCTGAATGTTTGCAACAAATACCCTCTTTACATATTGGCGATCCTCCTTTGCTATGCCTAAGTAATAACCAAGATGAAGAATTAGCTGCTATTCGTGATTTCTTAGTAGACTCCGCTAAACGTTTTCGCCTGCCTCTGCATGGTAGCGCTATCCTTTGCCCAAGCAACTATAGTGCTGAAACCTATGCTAAACAGTTGTCACAATTGGGACTCAAAGCCAAATTTGTTTCAGGCAAAAAGATCGATCTCAAAGCTCCCTATATCAAAGTTCTGACACTCCATTCCGCCAAAGGTTTAGAGTTCCCTTTTGTAGTAGTCACGGGTTTAGAATCAGGTAATTTCCCAAGCTTCAACAGTGCCTTACCGACAGAAGAACATTCTAAAATCCGAGATGAACAAAGGCGGTTATTTTATGTCGGTTGCTCCAGAGCCATGCGATCGCTCATGGTCTGCGGGTCTTCCTCCCACCCCTCCGAATTTATTGAAAATCTGACATTCCCCCATTGGCGTAGTTAATCTAGTAGTCTAGGCTTTAGCCTAAATTGATAAGGAACAAAAAACTAAAGTTTTTACTACGGGTTTTCTTAAAGAGTATAAATATAGCGTGAGTTCTAGATAAGAAACGGGAGCCGTAGGCTGAAATAAGCAAACCATTCAGCAAGTCCCCCTATGTCTAGCTTAGAAGACCTCTTCTGCTCAGTCGATGACTTCTGCCAATGCTTTGAACCCCAGTGGCAACCGCAACTTTTGCAGAGCGGGCTGCAAACCCAGAAGCGGAGCCGACAACTTTACCTGAGCGAAATCATAACGATTGTGATTGCTTTTCATCAACAGGGCTACCCCACGTTCACCGAAAAAAACCTCGATCGCGCTTGACTCAAACTTGCTCCCCTAGGCTTACCCATAACTGACGTTAACTACACAAACAATAAATGGAATTTGATCATAACGTCTTAATGTTGCAAGTCTTAGCACAGTATTTGAAAAAGAGGAACCACTTGCAGTAGAAAAACGGATTGCAAAGTGGTTGTGTAATACACTGATCTGTTCTGTAATAGAACAAAATGATTTTTAACCGCATCAGCAATAGCTTCTTTTGAAAAGGGAGAATTGTCCTGCTCATACTGGTGGAGAAACTCAACCAGCTCAGCAATTGAGGAGATGTAACTGCTCTCAGTCGGATTTGACATTGCTTGGTGTTCCTTTTTGCTGGATAGCAAGCGTATTACGCTCCCAAAATACGCCATCGGAGAAACCTTGGATCTCAGGTTCAGATTCCGCAATTTCTAATCTTTTTTCAGCAAGCAAGCTGTATTCCTCATCCAACTCAATACCTAAGTACTTTCTTCCGAGCTTCTTGGAAACTACTGAGGTTGTGCCACTTCCAAGGAAAGGATCTAGGACGAAATCGCCAGAGTTAGTGCTTGCTAACACTAGTTTTGCAATAAGTTTTTCACTCTTTTGAGTAGGATGGTCGGTATTTTCCGGCATCGACCAAAATGGAATAGTAATGTCAGTCCAAATATTTGAAGGATGAGTATCTCGAAAGTTACCTTCTCTTGTAACTTCCCAACCTTTAGGTGTTCCATCTCCATTTCTATAAGGAGCAAGAACTTTTCTCCGAAGCTTCACATTATCAACATTAAATGTGTAATGTTCTGACACAGTACAGAACCAGATATCCTCACTGGAGTTCTTCCAATTAGATTTAGATCCTCGACCTTTTTCACGTTCCCAAGTAATTCGATTTTGCACAACAAAGTGTGACGAAGCAACTGTGAATATTGAAGCTGAAGAAAGCCAATCACCACAGATGTAGATAGAAGCAGTCTTTTTCAATAAGGGTTTCAACGTGCAAACAATCTCATCCAGCCAATTTGTATACTCATCAACTGTGCATTTTGAGAATTTTCGTCCATTGAAACTTTTATTAAGGTTATAGGGTGGATCAAGAATAAGAAGATCCACAAAATTCTGAGGCAACGATTTGGCTACCTTAAGACAGTCACCTCGAATTGTGCCCGTGGGTGGAACGGAGAAGGGATCTGAAGGTAAATCGTGGAGGATTTGAGGAGCTAGCCTAACTCTATCGTGATCATCCAGTGTGAGGGTACGACTCATCGGAGCACGTTGCTTCTCTTGGCTGGGTTGAATCGAGCTAGGCATTTGTACCATTCTCCTTAAAAAACTTTGCTGAGTATTGCCCTGGCTCAACAAAGATAATCTACCTGATTGACTGACAAAACTTCTCAGCCAAAACCCCGAAAGCCCTCACCCTAGCCCTCTCCCGATGGGAGAGGGAACCGGAGGGGTGGATCGACCCCCTCGCCCCTTGGGAGAGGGGTTGGGGGTGAGGGCGTACAACTTTTGTTAGTCAACCAGTAATCTACTCATTAAGAGTACAGCCGACCTATCAATATTGTTAAGTTCGACTAGCACTTTGGTTACTAAAGAGCCTGAGTGCAGATTATACACACCTTTACTTCAGAAAGAGGCAAGATTTGGCATAACACAACGAAACCACTGGTTCAAGGGGCACAGTAAATGACGGGGTTGCGGCGGGAAAGATCACGCGCTTATTTGGGGAGGTCTGTGGGTATGAGTTACACCCTAAATGAGAGAAGCCTTGCAGCTCATGGACTTGGGCAACTTACCTGTACCTCTTTGAATGAGAACTGCTATAAAGTGCTGCCAATCTCCTTATATTTACCTTATATTTATTTAAAAGAATCTCTTACGTTATCAGAAAAACTAAAGTAGAGGAGCTACACAATGTTTGGGAATATAGAGTACTGGATGCCAACTACTCCGTAACAAATCTCTCCCCAAACTAGGCACCGTCCAATCCAACCATCGATTATTATAAGTACTATTTGTAGCGATGGCACTGAAGCCCTGTTCACTGGCATATTTCACAGTTTCAGTTAACGGATCACCCCATCGGATGAGCCCCTCCACATCCAGATTCAAATCCGCTAACTCCCCTTTCGCCTTAGCAAGTGCCGCCTCAGCTTGTTCAATTTGAAGGGATTTAGGAATATCCCGTTTCCCCTTAGTATCCAAAATCCATAACAAAGTACATCGTTCCACTCCATGGGATTGTAACGGAACCCTTTGAATATAGGATTTGATCAATTGCAATAACCGTTGAGCCGCATCAGTTCCATTAAATGGAATTAATAAAAACCTCCACAAGTGGCGACATCGGAGATCCAACTCTTCATTGGTTAATGCACTCAATAACGGCGGACGGAGTGCCAAAATAGGAACCTGTAAATGGAGCAAAAGGTGCTGAGTCGTACTCCCCAATAGGTTCTCATTTAACAAACTACGAACAGGTGTCCCAAGAATAACCAGATCTGGATGAAAATTAGTGATCCCATTCATCAAGGTATCTCCAGGCAAACCGGATGTAACTTGGACTTGAACCTGAACCCCCGCAGGAAAATTTGTTTTGGCAATAGAAAGGCGATCGCGAGCACGATTAATACCCTCTTGATCAATTCGAGGTATTTCTCCTTCCTGCCATAAGGGGACACTATGGCAAAAAAGAATTTCCGTCACACCTCCATTAGCCAAACTAGCAACAAAGTGTATCAAGCGGTGAATGCCGTCATTGAGATTAGTAGCAATCAACAATCGGTGAAACATAGTAATGCCAGTATGGAAGGGAACAACTTAATTGTAGTAAGACCAAAGCAAATTTTACCAAATGAAAATTTAGGATATATTACTCCTCTACGATCGCTTCAATACTTCCAGCTTCAGCCTTGAAATGGGGAAGTATGTCAATGCTCAGCAGTTCCAAATTCAGAAGGATGGTAGGTCACAGCGATCGCCCAAACTATCAAGAATTGTAAAGTACTCTTGGAATAAAACTTTCAGAGCCATCCAAATTTGAATTTGGAATTACTGGTCAATGCTTATTGACCTTTACAAGTGAGGCATTTTAAAATAGTATAGGTAAATTACCAATGATAAAACTAATATGTTTAAGGTTTGCTGGTGTAGCTCAGTTGGTAGAGCAACTGACTTGTAATCAGTAGGTCGCAGGTTCAAATCCCGTCACCAGCTTTTTTAAGGATAATACCCTAGTTTAACTCCCATATTTCTCTCAGTGGACTTTATGGGATGAGCATTTATCAAATATGAACTCACATCCAAAAGTAATCTGGTTTCCCCGAAGGAACCGGCAACACTTAGTTATGGAGATTATCAGCTTCGATCAATTATTTCTAAAACTGCGGGATCCTTGGTATCCAGATAATTCAGCGAGTTTATTTAAATCTTGGACACCTGAAAAAAGCTGTCCATTAATTTCCCAGGTTGGAAATCCAGTAATGCCAGTCGATCGACACAAAGCAACTTGAGAGTTTTTACCATCATCGGCACATTCAACATAGGGAACAATTTGATCGGCTTCCTTGCCAAATAGTTCTTTTTGTTCGTGGCAATGGGGACACCAGTAAGCCCCATACATTCGAGCTCCTATCTGCTTCAAATGTTGCGCTAATTCTATCTCCGCACTACCTGAGGCAGATACAACCAAGGGTGCAGCATTAGGTGATGCAATAGAATTAGATCCTGGATTTGATACTGCAGCATAAATACCAAGGCTACCAATCAATGTGATCATTGTGGTTGTAATTCCAATTAGTAAGATTTGTCCCAGACTTTCCCACTCTTTACCCACCAAGACTAAGATTAGTAATAGGGTTGCAGTAAGGGCAGATCCGATACAATATAGACAGCCTGACTGAATTACATTTACTAATAAATACATCAAATAACCGCTAAATACAGTCATGGCAATGGTAGTGACCAAAAGAAACAGCCATGTCCACTGAATCACCAAGGTGCGGAATTCCTTGTGTTGGTCTGAGTTGAATATCGTGGGGGCTAAGGCTAGTCCAATAATAAATAGGTAGGCTGTAAACCCGAACAACGGAAGCGGGAGTCCAAAAATTTGGGCATAATCACTAGATAAGACTTTGTCGCAATTTAATGCCGCTGATAATTTATCTGTAGGACAAAGGGTATGCCACCCAAGAAACTTGGCTAGGGTAAGATAACCGGTATTAGCGGCACCTAAGGAAGCAATACCAACCAGTAGGGGTCGGGACATTCGGTGAATCCAGGGAATTTGACGACGACGACTCATGGTGCTGCTAATAGAGTTAATGAAGTACTGAAGAATAAGGTATTACGTTTAATTATAATGTCATCCACTTTATGAATTATTTTATACTCTACCCCATATTTTTTGTGTAAAAACAATTGTACTATAATTACAGTTTATATTATTGATATTAAATGGTTAATAGATTTTTTGCTAAATTTAGCTCATAAGTGTTATATTAGAAAACTTGACACCTTTAGTGTTCATTTCGACTATAAAAACGCTATTTTCTTGGGATTGACTCGTGGCCAATATTAAATCTGCTATTAAGCGTGTTGAAATTAGTGAACGCAATCGCCTTCGTAATAAGTCCTATAAGTCCGCAGTTAAAACTTTGACCAAGCGTTATCTTACTGCCCTTGATCAATTTGCTGCTGCTCCAAGTCCTGACACAAAGCAGGAAGCTGAAAATCGCTTAGCAGTCGCATTTAGTAAAATAGATAAGGCGGTTAAGCGGGGAGCGCTGCACCGAAATACAGGGGCACGGAAAAAATCTCGTTTGGCTTTGGCTTTTAAGCGTCATGAATCTACCATAGCCATAGACTCGTAATATGATCCATTCTTTTCATAATGCACTTGCCTGATAGACGCCAGCCGTCGGTTATCAATCGTAAGCTGAAGCTTGATCAAGGTCTTAACTTGTTTTGGAGCAATTCTGCATTATGCAGTTGGTTGACACCCATGTTCATATTAATTTTCCCGACTTTCAGGATGATCTGGAGGAGGTTCGTCTTCGCTGGCAAGCTGCGGGAGTTTCACATCTGGTTCATTCCTGTGTTGAACCAACGGAATTTTTAACCATTCAAGGGATCGCCCACTGTTTTCCAGAATTATCATTTGCTGTTGGGTTACATCCCTTGTCAGCCAGTCAATGGACTGAGCAAATGGGTGAAACCATCACTCACTTAGCACAGAGTGATCACCGGGTTGTAGCCATTGGTGAAACTGGGTTAGATTATTATAAATCTGACCACCATGAAGGGCAACGAAAGGCATTCTGGGCACAGTTGGAAATTGCCCATTCCTTAAATTTACCAGTGATTATTCATTGTCGAGAAGCATCAGAAGATATGATTACCATACTTCATCGGTTTTTAGAGAACATGGGATCGGTGACTGGTGTCATGCACTGTTGGGGGGGAACCCCCGAACAAATGGCATCATTTCTTAAATTAGGATTTTATATTAGTTTTAGCGGTACCGTTACCTTTAAGAAATCTGAATTAATCCAAGCCTCTGCCCGCCAAGCACCAAGCGATCGCATCTTAATTGAAACTGATTGCCCATTTCTGGCACCTGTCCCCAAGCGAGGTAACCGTAACGAGCCAGCTTTTGTTTATCATGTTGCCCACAAATTAGCCGAATTGCGGGGAGTTTCCATTGAACAACTTGCCCATGAAACAACAACAAATGCCCTTCGCTTATTCAACCTCAACCCTACTCAAACAACTAAGCCATCCCCATCAATTTTATCTTCCAATCATGAGTTAGTTTTGTCCAGTACTATCCGTTCATCAGATAACTGATGTATCCCAAATTTCACCGTTGATCATGGGAATTGGTGTATCCAACGATCCAGACAAAACAAATTTCCCTATCGTCTGGGGAATTTCCTGAACTATCCCATATTTGAGGTTATGAATGACTAATACGCTTTACCAAACCCCTACTTTTTTATTGCCTGACCTGATTGAGATCCAGAGGGCTAGTTTCCGTTGGTTTTTGGAAGAGGGGTTAATTGAAGAACTGGATAGCTTCTCCCCCATTACTGACTATACCGGAAAACTGGAATTACACTTTATTGCAAAAGACTATAAACTTAAACGCCCCAAATACGATGTAGATGAAGCAAAAAGACGAGACAGTACCTATGCAGTGCAAATGCATGTCCCAACTCGGTTGATTAATAAAGAAAACGGCGTCATCCTTGATCAAAATGTATTTATTGGGGATTTGCCATTAATGACAGACCGGGGAACCTTTATCATCAATGGAGCCGAACGAGTCATTGTTAATCAAATTGTACGTAGTCCTGGGGTTTACTATAAATCAGAAACTGATAAAAACGGACGACGGTCTTACAATGCCAGTTTAATTCCCAACCGGGGGGCATGGCTGAAATTTGAAACGGATAAAAATGATTTAGTCTGGGTGCGTATTGACAAAACCCGGAAGTTATCTGCTCAAGTTTTATTAAAGGCATTGGGGTTAACTGATAACGAAATATATGATGCCTTCCGTCATCCGGAATATTATCAAAAAACCATTGATAAGGAAGGTCAGTTTACTGAAGAAGAAGCATTGATGGAGCTTTATCGCAAATTACGTCCGGGTGAACCCCCAACCGTGGCAGGGGGTTCACAACTCCTTGAATCTCGGTTTTTTGATCCCAAGCGATATGATTTGGGTAAGGTGGGCCGTTACAAGCTCAACAAAAAGCTACGACTCAATGTCCCCGATTCCACCCGAGTATTGACCCCCCTAGATATTTTGTCTGCCATTGATTATTTAATTAATCTGGAGTTTGATCTTGGGAATATTGATGATATTGACCATCTTGGGAATCGTCGGGTTCGGTCGGTGGGGGAGTTACTGCAAAATCAAGTTCGGGTCGGTTTAAATCGTTTAGAGCGCATCATTCGGGAGCGCATGACAGTATCAGATGCCGACTCCTTGACCCCAACCTCCTTGGTGAATCCCAAACCATTAGTGGCAGCTATTAAGGAATTTTTTGGCTCCTCCCAACTTTCCCAGTTTATGGATCAAACCAACCCCCTAGCTGAATTAACCCATAAACGCCGGTTAAGTGCCCTAGGTCCTGGGGGGTTAAGTCGCGAACGGGCTGGTTTTGCCGTCCGTGACATCCACCCTAGCCATTACGGACGTATCTGCCCCATTGAAACCCCAGAAGGACCCAATGCAGGGTTGATTGGATCCCTGGCAACCCATGCCCGGGTCAATCCCTATGGTTTTCTTGAAACACCCTTTTATAAAGTTGAAAACAAGAGAGTTCGGAAAGATCTTAAACCCATCTATATGACCGCCGATGAGGAAGATGACTTACGGGTAGCGCCAGGAGACATCCCCACCGATGAATCTGGGAGAATTTTAGGAGACTTAGTTCCGGTACGCTACCGCCAAGACTTTACCACTACTACTCCAGATCAGGTAGACTATGTGGCTGTCTCTCCAGTCCAAATTATTTCTGTAGCCACCTCACTCATCCCATTTCTTGAGCATGATGATGCAAACCGGGCATTAATGGGATCGAATATGCAGCGACAAGCAGTTCCCCTATTAAAGCCTGAACGTCCCTTAGTGGGAACAGGACTGGAAGCCCAAGCTGCCCGTGACTCTGGCATGGTGGTTATTAGCCGTTCTGCTGGAGAAGTGAGTTATGTGGATGCTAAAAATATTCGCATTCGGGAAGAAAATGGCACTGAACTTGCCTATTCCTTGCAGAAATATCAGCGGTCTAATCAGGATACTTGTTTGAATCAACGACCATTGGTTAGGGTGGGCGATCGCGTCATCGCTGGACAGGTTTTAGCCGATGGTTCATCCACTGAGGGTGGGGAAATTGCTCTTGGGCAAAATATTATTGTTGCTTATATGCCTTGGGAAGGCTACAACTATGAAGATGCCATTTTAATTAATGAGCGATTGGTGTACCACGATCTGTACACATCCATTCATATAGAAAAGTATGAAATTGAAGCACGCCAAACTAAATTAGGACCAGAGGAAATCACCCGTGAAATTCCAAATGTGGGAGAAGATTCCTTAAGGCATCTAGATGAAACTGGAATCATTCGGATTGGAGCGTGGGTGGAACAAGGAGACATTTTAGTGGGTAAAGTCACCCCTAAAGGAGAATCAGATCAACCCCCTGAAGAGAAACTTTTACGGGCAATTTTTGGGGAAAAGGCACGGGATGTGCGCGACAACTCTCTTCGTGTTCCCAACGGGGAAAAGGGTAGGGTTGTGGATGTGCGGGTCTTTACCCGAGAACAGGGAGATGAACTCCCCCCTGGAGCAAACATTGTGGTTCGGGTGTATGTTGCTCAAAAACGTAAAATCCAAGTTGGAGATAAAGTGGCGGGTCGTCATGGGAATAAGGGAATTATTTCCCGAATTTTACCCAAGGAAGATATGCCCTATTTGCCCGATGGTACCCCTGTGGATATTGTCCTAAATCCATTAGGTGTCCCTTCCCGGATGAATGTGGGACAAGTTTTTGAATGTTTGTTAGGATGGGCGGCGCATAACTTAGATGTTCGGTTTAAGGTAATCCCCTTTGATGAAATGCACGGGGCTGAAAAATCCAGAGAGACCGTCCATGGAAAACTAAAGCTCGCCCGTGACACCACCGTTCAGGATTGGTTGTTCAGTGAATCCGACCCGGGTAAGATCCAGGTGTTTGACGGGCGCACTGGAGAACCCTTTGATCGTCCGGTCACTGTTGGTATTGCTTATATGTTGAAGTTAGTTCATCTGGTTGATGACAAGATCCACGCCCGTTCTACCGGTCCTTACTCGTTGGTGACCCAGCAACCCTTGGGTGGAAAAGCTCAGCAAGGCGGTCAACGGTTTGGAGAGATGGAAGTTTGGGCACTGGAAGCCTTTGGCTCTGCCTATATTTTACAGGAACTTCTCACAGTTAAGTCTGATGATATGCAAGGTCGAAACGAAGCACTAAACGCCATTGTTAAAGGAAAGTCCATTCCCCGTCCTGGCACGCCTGAATCCTTTAAGGTACTCATGCGGGAACTCCAGTCTCTTTGTTTAGATATTGCAGTTCATAAGGTTGAAACCCGTGATGATGGTAGTAGTCGTGATATTGAAGTGGATTTAATGGCTGATATCAGTCCCAAGCGTACCCCAAGTCGCCCCTTTTATGAATCCATGGCTAGGGAAGAACTGGATGAAGACGAATTTTAGGGATTGGGGGTTGAAATCAATTTATCCCTCTTACCCCCATCTCCTCCCATCCTTTCCTGGTCAATCTTTGAGTGGAAACTTCAAATCCCAATTTCATGGAATACGACCATTTCTCCTTCTCGTTACCCTTTATTGAAACACCCAGTTATGCCTAAACTAGAGCAACGATTTGACTATGTAAAAATTGGCTTAGCATCTCCCGAACGTATTCGCCAATGGGGTGAACGCACCCTGCCCAATGGTCAGACAGTCGGGGAAGTTACCAAGCCGGAAACCATCAATTACCGCACCCAAAAACCTGAAATGGATGGGCTTTTTTGTGAAAGGATTTTTGGACCTGCTAAGGATTGGGAATGTCACTGTGGCAAATATAAACGGGTAAGGCATCGGGGAATTGTTTGCGAACGGTGTGGCGTAGAAGTAACGGAGTCAAGGGTTCGTCGCCATCGGATGGGTTTTATCGACTTGGCTTCCCCGGTCACCCATGTTTGGTATCTAAAGGGTATTCCCAGTTATATGGCAATTCTTTTAGACATGCCCTTGAGGGATGTGGAACAGGTTGTTTATTTTAATGCCTATGTGGTTTTAAATCCGGGAAATGTAGAAGGGCTAAGTTATAAAAAACTCCTCACTGAAGACCAATGGATGGAACTAGAGGAAAAAATGTATACTGATGATGCTCCGGAACTAGAGGCTGTTGAAGTTGGAATTGGGGCTGAAGCGGTACAAAGACTTCTTCAAGATATTAATTTGGAAAGTGAAGCCGAGCGGTTACGGGAAGAAATTGTATCCTCAAAAGGGCAAAAGCGGGCGAAACTAATTAAACGTCTACGGTTAATTGATAACTTTGTATCAACAGGTTCCAAGCCGGAATGGATGGTGTTGGAAATTATTCCAGTGATCCCTCCTGATTTACGACCGATGGTACAACTAGATGGGGGGAGGTTTGCCACTTCTGACCTGAATGACTTATACCGCCGTGTCATCAACCGTAATAGTCGGCTTGGGCGATTACAAGAAATTTTAGCCCCTGAAATTATTGTCCGTAATGAAAAACGGATGTTGCAAGAGGCGGTAGACGCATTAATTGATAACGGTCGTCGCGGTCGTACTGTGGTTGGCGCTAACAACCGCCCCCTCAAATCTCTTTCCGACATTATTGAAGGAAAACAGGGGAGATTTCGACAAAATCTGCTGGGGAAACGGGTGGATTACTCTGGTCGCTCTGTAATTGTAGTTGGACCAAAACTAAAGATTCATCAGTGTGGTTTACCCAGGGAGATGGCAATTGAATTATTTCAGCCCTTTGTCATTCATCGTCTGATTCGTCAAGGCTTAGTTAATAATATTAAAGCTGCTAAAAAACTGATCCAACGGGGAGAAAGTAGTGTTTGGGATGTATTGGAAGAGGTAATTGAAAATCATCCCGTACTTCTCAACCGTGCTCCCACCTTACACCGTCTCGGAATTCAAGCTTTTGAACCAATTTTAGTGGAAGGTCGAGCCATCCAACTCCATCCCTTGGTTTGTCCCGCATTTAATGCCGACTTCGATGGAGATCAAATGGCGGTTCACATCCCTTTATCCCTGGAAGCACAAGCAGAGGCACGGTTGCTGATGTTAGCATCCAATAACATCCTGTCTCCCGCAACGGGACGACCAATTGTGACGCCAAGTCAGGATATGGTGTTGGGTTGCTATTACTTAACCGCCGACAATCCTGCCTATGACCGTAACTCCCTTCGGTATTTTGCCAACTTAATGGATGCAATTATTGCTTACGAACAACAACAAATTCCCCTCCATGCTTATGTATGGGTACGTTTTGAAGGGGATGTAGAGCAATCTGAACCAGAGGAGGTGCAAGTGGAAGAAATTGGAGATGGGGTGGTGGTTAAAACATTTATTGGGCAAAAAACGGGCTTACCCATCCGACGAAGGAGGGAGGACGGGAATGGGCAATTAATTTCCCAGTTTATTCTTACCACCCCGGGACGAATTATTTATAACCAAACTATCTATGATGTCTTGGCAAGTTAAATCACTGTTGTCGCCAGTCATTACCCATTAGCGATTTCTTAATTTCCAGCACTTCAATTTATGATAGGAAAAACCAATGAAAGAACAACCAACTAATAAGATGATTTTCCGGAATCGGATTGTGGACAAGGGGCAGTTGAAAAAACTGATTTCATGGTCATTCACCCATTATGGAACCGCCCGGACTGCTCAGATGGCAGACCGACTTAAAGATTTAGGGTTTCGCTATGCCACCCAGGCGGCTGTTTCCATTAGCGTGGATGATCTACAGGTTCCTGACAGTAAACGGAATTTATTGGATGCCGCTGAACAAGAAATTCGTGAAACTGAAGCTCGTTATAGCCGTGGTGAAATTACGGAGGTAGAACGATTTCAAAAGGTAATCGATACGTGGAACGCCACCAACGAAACCCTTAAAGATCAAGTGGTTGCTAATTTCCGTAAAAAAAACCCACTCAATTCAGTCTATATGATGGCTTTTTCTGGAGCTCGGGGTAATATTTCCCAAGTACGTCAATTAGTGGGAATGCGTGGGTTAATGGCTAATCCCCAAGGGGAGATTATTGATATGCCCATTAAAACTAATTTCCGCGAGGGGTTGACGGTTACTGAATATATCATTTCTTCCTATGGTGCTCGTAAAGGATTGGTGGACACTGCCCTCCGGACTGCAGACTCTGGGTATTTAACCCGTCGTTTGGTGGATGTATCTCAGGATGTGATCATTCGGGAGCTGGACTGTGGCACCCGTCGGGGTATTCCCCTCCGTAATATGGGGGATAGCGATCGCGTTTTAATTAAACTACAAGACCGATTATTGGGACGGGTGTTGGCAGAGGATGTCCTCCATCCAATCACTGGAGACGTGATAGCCCTTCGCAATCAAGATATTTCTGATGAACTGGCAGCGGAAATTGTGGGTGCCGGGGTAGAGGAGGTCATCGTGCGATCGCCCCTCACCTGTGAAGCAACTCGTTCCGTTTGTCAACATTGTTATGGATGGAGTTTAGCCCATGCCCAACTGGTGGACATGGGGGAAGCAGTGGGAATTATTGCTGCTCAGTCTATTGGTGAGCCAGGAACCCAGCTCACGATGCGTACATTCCATACCGGAGGGGTGTTTACCGGGGAAATTGCTGAACAAAAACGGGCTTCTTTTGCCGGGACTCTAGGGCATGGTAAAGGTTTAAGAACTAGGTCATTTCGCACCCGTCATGGTGAAGAAGCCCTGATTGCGGAGACAAATGGAGAAATTATTTTAATTGGGCGGGATCACACTGAAACAATCCCCATCACCCAAGGAACTATTATAATGGTATCTGACGGAGAACGGGTAGAAACCCATCGCATCCTGGCTGAAGTCCCCCTGGCTGGTGGTACCCGGAAGTCTACAGAAAAAGCAAGTAAGGATGTGGCTACCGACTTGGCAGGGGAGGTAAAGTTCGCTGACATTACCGCAGAAGAGAAGAAGGATCGTCAAGGAAATACCACCCGTAGTGTTCAGCGGGGTGGGCTCATTTGGGTATTATCCGGTGAAGTTTATAACTTACTCCCTGGATCAGAACCCACCGTTAAAAATGGTGATGATGTAAAAGCAGGGGATGTATTAGCTGAAACCCGATTAATTACCGAACATGGCGGTATCGTTCGTCTACCCCAGGAAACCGAGAGTAAAGGGGGGAGAGAAGTTGAAATTATTACTGCTTCAGTTTTATTAGATCAGGCTAAGGTCAGGGTGGAGAGTTCCCAAGGAAGGGATCACTACATTATTGAAACGAAAACCAATCAGATATTTTCACTGAAAACACCCCCTGGTCAAAAGGTACACAACGGAGATGTGGTAGCTGAACTCATTGATGAACGCTATCGCACCCAAACGGGAGGAACCATTAAATATTCAGGGGTGGAAGTTGGTAAGAAAAAAGGAAAACAGGGGTATGAAGTTACCCGAGGTGGCACTCTATTGTGGATTCCAGAAGAAGCCCATGAAGTCAATAAGGACAACACCTTATTATTAGTTCATGATGGACAGTATGTGGAAGCAGGAACCGAAGTCGTAAAAGATATTTTCTCCCACAGTAGCGGCATTGTTGAAACCACACAGAAAAATGATATTGTCCGGGAAGTCGTCATTAAACCTGGCAAGTTATATCTGGTAGATAACCCTGAAGAAGTACTTGCCCGAGATAAAACCCTGGTAACCCCTGGGGAAGAGGTTATACCAACTATAATTGCAGACGATCTTGGTTTTATTGAGTACGTTGAGACCCCAGAAGGTCCGGCGATGCTATTACGTCCAGTGAAAGAATATCCGGTTCCAGACCAGTCCCCCGTTCCCAGCCAGGAATCTGCTAATGAATCTGGGCGTTCTATTCGGTTGCAAGCTGTGCAACGGTTACCCTACAAGGATGGAGAACGGGTAAAGTCCATTGACGGTTTAGAATTATTACGCACCCAGTTAATCCTGGAAATTGATGAACATACCCCTCAATTAGCTGCAGATATTGAGCTGGTTCCTGATGAAACAGAGCTAGGAATTCTGCGTTTGCAGTTAGTGATTTTAGAATCTTTAGTCATCCGCCGTGATATTGCTGCCGACTCCACCCAAGGGAGTACTATCACCCGGTTATTGGTGGGGGATGGGGATCAAATTCTTCCTCGAGCAGACGTAGCCCGAACTGAAATCCGTTGTAAGGAACCGGGGCGAATTCGGGGAATTTTGACCGGAGCGGAAACCGTCCGTCGTATTTTAGTTGTGAGAGAATCAGATCAAGTTATCGTATCCACTGTGGGAAACCCATCCAACGTGGAAGTTGGGCAATTGATCATTTCAGGAACCGAACTGGCTCCGGGGTTACTGGCAACTGAATCGGGAGAAGTGGTGGAGCGAACTACGGATCACCTAAAACTCCGTATTGGACGACCCTATCGGGTTTCCCCTGGAGCAGTCTTACATATTGAAGACGGGAGTTTAGTACAGCGGGGTGATAATTTAGTTTTATTAGTCTTTGAACGAGCTAAAACTGGCGATATTATCCAAGGGCTCCCACGGATTGAAGAACTTTTGGAAGCACGCAAACCCAAAGATTCTGGTGTTTTGGCACAACGTCCTGGAAAAGCCCAGGTAGTATATGGGGATGATGAATCAGTAGAAATCAAGGTAATTGAAGCGGATGGAGTGATTACAGATTACCCCATTAGCCCAGGACAAAACGTCATTGTGGGGGATGGTCAAATTGTTGGAACGGCTGAACCGCTCACCGATGGGTCATCAAATCCCCACGAAGTCTTGGAAATCTATTTTAAGGTAGAGCAGGAAAGTCAAGGTCTTTATGAAGCAGCCCTGTCTAGTTTACAAAAAGTACAAACTGTTTTAGTAGAAGAAGTACAACGGGTTTATCAATCCCAGGGAGTCGATATTTCTGATAAACATATTGAAGTGATTGTCAGGCAAATGACCTCAAAGGTGCGGGTAGATGATGGGGGCGACACGACCATGTTGCCCGGTGAACTGGTGGAGCTCTATCAAATTGAACAAGTCAATGAAGCCTTGTCCATTACTGGTGGTGCCCCAGCTGAATACACTCCAGTATTACTGGGGATCACAAAGGCATCTTTGAATACGGATAGTTTTATTTCTGCGGCTAGTTTCCAAGAAACAACTAGGGTTTTAACGGAAGCAGCAATTGAAGGTAAATCAGACTGGCTCAGGGGACTTAAGGAAAATGTAATTATCGGTCGGTTGATTCCGGCGGGTACGGGCTACAATGCCTATGAAGAAGCGATCGCTGAAGATACCACAACCTTAGATGATTTTCGTCTTTCCGATGATGATGCGGAGGATATTGTGTTGGATGATCGTACAGCCCGTAACTGGAATTTTGAAAATACCTTTGATGAAACGGCCACCTATGGTTTTGGGCTCCAGTCCCGTGATGATGCTTACTCTTCCGCAATTTTGGATGATGATGAGTTGATTGGTGGCGGGTCTTCTGATGACGATGAGTATGATGACGACGATGAAGAAGATGATGAGTATGATGACGACGATGAAGAAGACGAGGATTAATGGTATTAGCCTAAGGTGCTGATACGGATGGGGTATGGGCGCATTGCATGCGCCCTCCTAATATGCCAGTACAGCGATTCCCAACAATAAGAGGGTGTACAACACCCTCCTAGGGATGGATAACGCCAGAACTGGTAAGGTTACCATGTATTAATGGTCTGACTCAATTGGGAGTCACACTTCACTGCTGATAACTGCCGACTCAATGGTTGGTTCCCCCGTTGTCGGAGGTTCTTCTGACTGACCAAATGCTATGCGTAGCAGGGGAGGGGCGAGAAAGGTGGTCAAAATTACCATAATGATGATGGCGGCTTCTAAGGGCTTATTTAATAAGCCACTGGCGGAACCAATCCCAGCAAATACTAATCCCACTTCTCCTCGCGGAATCATGCCAATCCCGATCGCCAGACGATTAATACCTGGTTGTCCAAACACCACCCAACCCGTCACGAGTTTGCCAGCGATCGCTACGGCAATCAAAAATAGGGCAATCACCAGACCTTCCCGATTTTCAGGCACTATCGGGTTGAGCACCCCCAAATCAGCCCTGGCTCCTACCGTCACGAAAAAGATTGGAACTAGGAGATCGGCAATTGGCTTTACTAGGGCATCTAATTCATTCCGGGCATCAGTTTCATCTAGCACCAATCCCGCCGCAAACGCACCCAAAATGGCTTCTAAATGAATGACATTGCCTAAGAAGGCCATAAAGAAAGCAAAGATAAACGCCGGAATTACAATATTGCCACGGGTTTTGAGTTTCTCTACAATGGCGACGAAGGTTTTGTTAAAGACACCGCCCAGCAAAATCGACCCCAATAAAAATGCAGTTGCGCTTACAATCAGGTAAATTACATTGGCAACATCAACTTCCCCAGTTTTGGCAAGGCTAGCCACTACCGCCAAAACGATAATGCCTAAAACATCATCGATCACCGCTGCCCCAACAATGATCTGACCTTCCGTCGACTTCAATCGACCCAGTTCTGACAACACCTTAGAAGTGATGCCAATACTGGTGGCCGTCAGGGCTGCCCCAGCAAAAATGGCCGGAATCGCCGCTACATGAAATAGCAGCATTAACCCCGCAGTCCCTGCTGCAAAAGGAACTGCCACCCCAACGCAAGCCACGATCGTGGCCTGAGAGCCGACTTCCTTGAGCTGGCGTAGATCCGACTCTAGTCCAATTTCAAACAGCAGAATAATCACACCAATTTCAGCCAGCACCGAAATTACTTCACTTTGCGACT
>CAIUCS010000065.1 GCA_903897715.1 uncultured Synechococcales cyanobacterium | reverse complement strand
CCCCCTAACCCATAGGACTTAAGGCTTTCCGTTATGCAAAAACTACCCCATCACCACCAAGTCCTTCTCGTAATTTGGAAAGGGATTGTGAACCTGGTCTTCAGCGTTAAACCCTTTCTCCCCATCAAGAAAAAGGATTTAGGAAAAATATTCTTCAGTAAACCTGGAAACAATGAACTTTAATTTACCATAGAATTTTAAAACTCTTGTACTATAATGAGATACAAATTTAGCAGTACTTTCTTGATGAAAAGTTACTAATATTTACAAAAAAACGAGTTATTTTCATAAACTATTTCAACTTATTTCTTAAGATTGGCTTAAAAATAAAAGTGGGTATTGGGAACGTTGATATATCCGCAGGGGTGGATCGGCTCCCCTCGCCCCATGGGAGAGGGGTTGGGGGTGAGGGCATATTCTTAATCCTTGTCAAACTCAGGTTGGCTTCAGTATGAGTTGATCAGCAAGTTGGTCAACTACAGCTAACAAGTGAGGCTGGGTCCAACCTGCATAGAGAACCGCTGCGATCGCCGCCGCTCCAGCACCCACTCCCTCTTTAACATAACCTTGCTCATAAGCTCTTAAAGCAGCATGGCGAGATTCACTGAAATCAAGCTGGGTGGATAATAAAGGAACATCTCCAATTGCAGTAGCCAAACCAACCGTATCTCCTGTACTATCTTCAGCAACCCAACGAGTGGTGCCCACAACAATTCGCTGGGAATGCCATGGTAAGCCATATTGGGTACACATTGCCCGTGCCAAACTATATACTGCTAACATTTGTGTCCCGCCCGCCAACATAACTCCACAGTGTTGACTAGCGGAAATGGTCAGTCCGGCTGCAACCACCTGCATTGGGTCCCCAACAGCTGCAACTAATTCCAGGGGAGAGGGAATCAACGGCTGACCCCATAATTGAGCTAGTTGCAGCCCTTGTTGCACAATCATTAATTTTTGCCCATGGTTACAGACAGGATGACTACTATTCACCTTACCAATAGCTGGAACACCTAATCCTAATAAAACTGCTAAAGCGGTGGTTGTTCCCCCAACCACACATTCACTAATAATTTGATAACTCTCCTGACTAGATTCTCCCAGTTGGTGTCCCCATCGTAACCCTTGGCGAAATAAATGATAAACCGTCCTTAGGGGTAGGGCTTTTCCATCACTGAGGCATTGGGCTGGCTCACCTTGAAGATCAATGGTAGGAATACTGGGCTCATGGGGTAAGCCTGCGTTGAACAACTGTAATGGAACGTTTAATGCATCCACAATCGCTCTAGTAATCAATACGGGGGAGGCTCCGGCATGGAGAGGGGGTAAGGGGTAGGTTGGATGGGGTTGGTGACCACGGTACAAAAATTCGGCATCTGCCACCGCTGTATATTCCCGATCCCGAGGAGTGAGTCCTGCGGCTGAAATGCCTGGAATTAATCCGGTAGCGGTGAAGCCCAAAACACAATTAAATGTGGGTCGTTGACCCATGTATTGGTCTAACCATACTTGTCCCCGGGAGGGTTGAGTGTGGATACGGATAAGATGCACTTCTCGGCTCATCCCCTTTCCATGGTAGTCCCACAGAGATTAATCTATCCAGGTTGACCGCCAAGCTGACTCGGCTTCCGCAATCATTTTTTTTTGTTCTAACTTTTGATATTCCCTTGATAACCGGGATAACCGAGCCATTCCTTCACGAATTTTTCCCCGCCATGCCAAGGTGCTAGGATCAGTAAATTCCACTTCCCCAAGACGGAGGCGGATTAAACAAAGGCGCAGGGGGGGGTCGCCTCTGTGGGCACTGTCATCATTGGCAGCCCCCCCTTCTGGTTCAATCATAATGTGTAATAAATTGGGTGATCCCGCAACGACTTCCGTTGCCGCTTCCGTTTTTGTGGCAATGGCTAATAAGCGCTCCGGAAACTGATGGGTGATCACATCTGCTTGCCATAGAATGCGATTGCCCATTAATGATAACTGGTTTAATAATTTAGCGATCGCTGATTCTACCGTTTCCTGCCACTGAATAATGTCTTGGGGATGCGTTACCTCAGGTGGAATGGGGGATATCTTCATTGGGGTTGGTGTAAAGTTACCTGGTTTCAGGATGGAAGCAATCGCTTGTGAAGAATGGAATTGTTCCTTCTCCTGTAAAGCATCATCTTCGTCTTCATCATCATTTGATGTAAGGGGTTGGGGTTGCCTATCCAACTCAGCAATGGAATTTTTTAATGCAGCCAATATGGACATTTCCATGGTATTTCCATCAAATGTACTAGGGGAATTGGTATCTTTTTCTAAATCATCATTGGCGCCATGGGAGGAGGTATTTCCGTCGGCATGAAAGGAAGTCTTTGGGTTTGAAGAAGAACTCTCCCGTTTCCGGAGACTAGTCAGTAACCGATTCATTAGATTAGACTGATGGTCATCAAGCTGTAGGGGAGTTGGACGAAATTCCTGACTCGTCTCCTGCGTTAACCCAAGGGTTAAGTTGGGTAACTCTTCGGACGGTTCCTCCGGGGGGTTAGGTTGGAAAAGAGTGATGAGTTTTTCCACCATCACCTGTACTGCCCGTCGTAATGACTGTTGTAATTGCTCTCGTTCATTTTGGTTGAGATGCAAAAATTTCTGTGGATAATGGTAAGTACAAACCTGGTAGCTTGCCAGGATAAATTGCCGACCCACTGATTTTCCCAATGCAATTAGGTATTGTTCATAGAACTGTTGTAGCTGGGTGCCTGTTGCTGCAACCTGCTGTTCAATTCCCACCATCTCTTGTTCTATTTGTTTGATGACTCCAGCCATGATTCCCAGTAATTTAGTGGCTTTCTAAGCTCAGTGATGCTCTAAAAAAGATAAATCAAACCTCAGGAAGGGGATAGTGGAACCCGTGTTTTAATAGTCCATCTCCATCATGACAACCGCCATGATGGAGATGGGGTTCCTTACACTCCACCATCCATACCGATTACGGTGACTCAGTGGGTTTACCTTCACCTTCTCCTAGGATAAACCGGACAAATCGTCGAACTTGTATATTTTCATTCAATTGTGCGATGGCTTGTTTGATCATCTCCTCAACGGTGATACTTTGGTCTTTAATATAGGGTTGATCCACTAAAGATAATTCCTTCAAGCGTTTCTCAATTCGCCCCTGAACAATTTTTTGCTTTACGGTCTCAGGTTTACCCTCTAAATCATCTCGACCACGTTCAATTTCCGTTTCTTTGGTCACAACTTCACTAGGCACATCATTGGTGCTGACGTATTCCACATTGGGACAGGCAGCAATTTGCATTGCCACATTCCGAACCAAGGTTTGAAACTCTTCTCGACGGGCTACAAAATCAGTTTCACAATTGACTTCTAACAAAACACCAACCCGACCACCCGTATGAATATAACTTCCTACTAAACCTTCAGAGGTTTTTCGATCAGCCTTCTTGGTAGCCGAAGCCAATCCCTTTTTCCGTAACCAATCTTTTGCTTTTTCCAAATCACCCTCCGACTCTTGAAGGGCTTTCTTGCAATCCATCATCCCTGCGCCTGTTTGGTCACGCAAGTCTTTAACTGTTTTGGGTGAAATTTCTGCCATTGTTTTTATTCAACCTTGAAAAAGTATTTAACGAATCATCGACGGGGTCGTTGGTGAGAAATTTATAGTTTACAACCAATGACATCAGTAAATTATGGAGAACCCATGGGTAATTTTTGGGGGTAATAACGAGCCGCTTCCCGATTGATACCCTCATCCGGTGAAAGACGTTGAAGAACTAAGGGTTGCCCTTGTTGTCTTTATAACCTGAATCATTACAATAATAGGGTATTGGGTTTACTCCTGATCGGATAGGAAGCAATCCTATTTAATCATAACTATCCCTGTGGGATTATTTTTTGACATTTGGTTTCAATGAAATGATAGCTTCCAACTGACCCGTTAATGAATTTGGTTGGATGAACGTTACACCAACACCACGCACAGAGTTGGTAATAGCCTTCACCTCCGGTCGTAATTCACCTCCTTGGGGTTGAAATAAGCCCTTCACTAGGGCAGAAGTCCCAGAATCTACGTTGAGATAGATGTAACCCCCATTGGGGGATGGTAAACTGTTACTCATCCTCTGAAACCGTTCATCTTTCCGTACACTCACTTTTGGGGTTTGAGCAAGCATTTCCACAATTGGTTGTCCTATCCCACCAAAAATTGTATTTCCATTCACCCAACCATAACCCAAAACCGTAGATTGTCCATTGGCATCACGCCATTCAGTCACTTCCTTACCCCCTAAATTACGGGGTTTTACTTGTAAAAAGTTCTGCTCAGCTACTTGATTTAATGCGGTGAGGGTTGCTTCAGTCTTGCGGCGATCGTTCGTTTCCAACACTACTCCTAATCCAAACCCAAGAGGGGGTAGAAACCCCTGGGATGGAGAAATCATGCCTAGGGCGAATTCACCATCCATCCAACTGAATATATCCTGATCAGCGTCTAACTTCCAGGATTGAAACTGTTCCCGGATACGATTAACTGCCTCCGATACTTTCGAGTCAGTTTTTGCCTGATTAATCAGCATTTTCCACAGTTGGTTAACCCCTCGACCATTGATTAGTGCAAAGGTTTCCTGGGGTAGATGGTCTAAAATTTTACCTTCCGTGGATTGGTAGGTGAGGTTTGCCGTTTTGGCATCAAGGGTGAACCCAACCCGTACCCGAATCCCTTCCTGGTCTGCCACTCCCATCCGAATGATGGCAGATTGAACCGGTGGGTAGGACAAGGGGGGAATGGTATTCAGTTGCTGTTGGGTCTGGTTAACTAAGGCGGGGTAGTCTGGAATGAAGAGTTCCATCAGGACGGGGGACGGGAAGTCCGAGTGGGCAAGGATATTATTCATTCCTTGCCGTTGAACCAGGGATGGAGAGCCTTTGGTGGTGGCGATCGCCTGTTCCATGGTTGTTTGATGATTGGTAAGTATCACGGTTTGGTTCACCAATGCCACATAATGGGTGGTTTGGGTGGATTGAGTCCCTTGGTTTTGGTCTTCTGGGGAATTAAGATGGGGGGTTACTATTTCAACTACGGGGACTTCCTGGATTTTCACCTCCCTTATCTGGTTACCCGACTGGTTTTTTAATTTATCTTGTAAGGTCAATAAACCCACCCCATCCTTCACCTGGGCGGCAATTAAGATAGTTGAGTCAGATGACGGTTGTGGTGAATGATCCGGCAAAACAGCCACTAATAAACCATTGAATAGGGGAAGTAAATCTTTCTGAAAACTTACATTAGTATTCCCCAAAATTGACTGGTCTATAACCTTAAACCCATCATCAACTGCTTTTTGGTCAAACGGTAGGGCAAATTGAGTGAATGTATTCCAGGTTTGATTGTTGGTGGAAATATAGCCAATGGTGAGTGCCTGCTGGGGTACGACTCGTGCCAGAGTCAACAGTAAGGGTTCAGTCCGAGTCTGTATAAAGTAATGGAGGGCGATCGCCCCGCTGGCAACTACTCCCGTCAGTGCTAATAACGAAAGAACTAATTTTTTCCTAGCCATGACAGAACTTGTTCTTAGTAATAAAGGATAATTGATATATTCCCCGGATTAAAAGGCGGGGGGACTTTAACCACTGGTTTATAGAGGTTCACATGCTACACAAATTTTTCATCAGCAGTAGCGGCGCTCTTCTCCCAGCCTTTCCACCTTCAGGTGCAGATCTTCATGCCCTGAAATACTGTTGTGTTTGTTCCATTCAACACCAAGAATGTTTAGCCCCAGTTAGAGTATTACAGATCCTATACCGATGGGCTTTATTTGCGCCTTGATTGTCCGTCGAATAACGAACAGATTTATTCTTGATAAACTGTGCTGTTGTGATGGCTTTATCAATGGCAGCATAGTGTTGTGCTGTTCCGTGTTTTTACCTAGCTTCTCTAACTGTCATCTCCACACTATAGCATTTTATCTAAATTAGCTACAGATAAAATACTATCATAAAGCCAAATAAGCAGCCGACCTAAAGGGGCGGGGCTTTAGACCCAATTTTTCGGTAACGGGTGCATCCCAATGTTGCAACCCTCACCCTAAATCCGGTTCCCATTCTCCCAAAAAGGGAGAATGGGTTAGGGGATGAAGGCAAACGTGCAACATTGGGATACTCTCACAAGTTCAATGGGTTCACTCCCTATCCGTGAAAGACGACTGTTGATGTTTAACTAATGTAGCCAAGGGCAAGGAACCGTTTATATGGCTCCATGGAAGCATTTGATCCGTTGACCAGTGATCGTGAACATAAAACTCCATGTCAGGTAATTGACCGCGCAAATCTTTGAATGCTCGTCGGTAACTACCCAGGGAGTCTCCATAATGCCGCACTCGTTCTAAAAGGGGAGCCAGTCGGCGATCGCCCCTAGAGATTAATGCTTGAATCGTTGACCAGTCATAACTTTCCGGTCGAAAATCTATCCCCATGGGTCGTAATTGTTTTTGCAACTGATCCATTCTTTTTTTTGCCTGGGAATTCACCCCAAACCATTGAAAGGGGGTATGGGCTTTGGGAACAAAGGTGCTACATCCCAAAGTGAGGCGCAATCCGGGGGTTGCTTTTTTAACCATTTGCATCATCTTTACCGTTAGGTCAATGTCTTCAGGTAATTCCCCTGGTAACCCCACCATGCCATAGAACTTCAGCCCGGTGAGTCCCCCAGCCTTTGCATTTTTGGCAGCCTGGATAATTTCATCCGTGGTGAGTTTTTTATTAATTAGGTGTCGCAATCGGTCAGATCCACTTTCTACGGCAATGGTTAAGGATTTGGTTCCCCGTTTCACCAGGGTTTGGGCTAATTGGGTTGTAACCGTATTGGTGCGTACTGAAGCTAAGGTCAGCCGCATTCCGTCATAACGGGAATGGGTAAGGTGACGGAGGAGTACTTCAAACTCCGGATGTTGAGTGATGGATGCCCCCAATAACCCGAGTCGCGGGGTAATGGCAAACCCCCGATCCACTGCTGGTAACAGGAATTCTTCTAAATTAGCGGGGCGAAAGGGTAGGGTGAGGTAACTGGCTAAACAAAAGCGACATAATTCGGGACAACTACGCACCACTTCAATCATATAGATGTCGTCCCATGCCGCCCTCTTGGTGACCACTGTTGAAGCAGACAAATAAGTACCACGATAGGTTTGTTTTTCGATGATGGATGGATGGGAATGATGAAGGGGCTGGATAGTTTTTATGAACCCAACGGGGTTTTCATAGTCCACGCCGTATAATGATGGTACGTATATGCCAGGAACCCTGGCTAGTTCATGGAGCTGGAGGGAGCGATCGCTTCCCCGTACACATTGATAGGTATCTATTAATCTTCCCAATAATTCTTCCCCGTCTCCCAACAAAATGACATCAAAAAAGGGGGCGAATGGTTCAGGATTAGCAGTGAGTACGGCTCCACCCCCAAACACCAGAGGGTGTGTTTGCTTGCGATCGTGAGCCCAAATAGGAATGTGTAAGGTTTCCAGGATGCTGAGAACATTGCCATAGTCTAATTCCCAGGAAAGGGAAAACCCAACTAATTCTAAGGGTGAGGGCAATTGCTCCCGTACATCAGTAAATACTCTACCAACATTTACATCGGCTCGACTGGCTAGGGTTGCCCATACCACTTGATATCCTAAACTGGTAATCCCTACGCTGTATTGGTTGGGAAAGGCAAAGGCAGTTGGGATGGCATCCCCCTTTGGTGGAACGGGGTGAAACAGGAGTCGTTCATCTTGAAAGTAGGACATGGTTATTGCCTGGAACAGGGGTTTCAATGATTAGCATTGGTTCAAATCAAAATCCAGGCGGCAACAAGGGATATTGAATGACTTTTCCCATGGAGCGTTGGGTGGTGATATTGATTTATGGGATTGGTAAAATGACCTGCATCCATGCTCCACAAGTCTCCGGATGATTACGGGCAGTGACAACCCCTTCATGGGCTTTGACGATTTGTTCCACTATCGCCAACCCCAAACCAACGCTGTGGGTGGGATAAGGGTGAGTGGTGGGTTGCGTCACATCAGTGCCACTAGGATGGGGCAGGGAGGAATGGATAATCTGGCGGGTTCGGGAAGGTTCTGATCGATAAAACCGCTCAAAAACATGGGGAAGGTCAATGGCATTAAAACCAGGACCAGAATCGATGATGTCGATGGAAACCCAATCTTTGTCCAAGTCAAATTGTTGATTAACGTTAGGCTCTATTTGCACATGAACCTGAATCATGGCATCCATGGGGCTATATTTAATCCCATTATCCAATAGATTAATCAGTATACGGGAAATTCTAGGTTGATCTGCTTCAATCATCAGTGTCGGGGGACCGCTGTAGTCAATATCTAGTCCTCTGGCGGAAGCAAGGGGCTCCAAACCCATCCAGGCAGTAAAAATCTCTTCAATGAGGTCAAACCGGGTACGATTGAGGCTATAGGTAGCACCCTGTTGTAATTGACCAAGATCTAATAGGTCTTGTACTAGGTTGCTGAGGCGGATCACCTCACTTAATAAGCGTTCGATCCAATCCCGATGGGGTGGCATTAACTTTGATTGTAAGGTTTCTGCAACTAACCGAATGGATGTCAGTGGTGTTTTCAACTCATGGGCAACATCTGAAGCCCACCGATCCCGTTGTTGAGCTAAGGCGATCGCTTCCTGTCGGCTTTCTAAAAACACCACTACATGATAGTTGGGTAAGAGGGATGCATGACCTCTCACTTCATAAGACTGGGACTCCATCAACTCCACTGGATCAGGAGATGCAGGATGAAATGTCCAATCCTGTTGACAAGATAGGCGCGTCACCCTAACTCGTTCGACTAATTCATCTAATTCATAACTACGCACTACTTGTAACAGGGATCGGGGTGGAATAATGTGAGCCGGATCAATGCTTAACAGCCGATAAGCCAGTCGATTACAGCCTACGATATGGTTTTCTTCATCAAGCTTTAGGTAGCCAAGGGGAGCAGCATCTAAAATTTGTTGCCATGGGTCAAATTGGTGTGGAAAAAGTAATCCATTCTCTGATGGTTTACGAGGGGGAGAGGGGCTTTTTTTAAGGAGGGTTACCCGGACAAAAGGGTTAGTAAGACGAACCAGTAATGGAAACCAATGGCTTCCATGGAGTCGCCACCCGTTCCATAACAGTATTCCTGCAGATAGACCCAGAAGAAAAGCCAGAAATTCCATCGGCTATTTACCCAAATCGATAACCAAACCCACGCACTGTTAATAAATACTCGGGGTGACTGGGATCAGACTCTAATTTTTCCCGTAGCCAACGAATATGGACATCAACGGTTTTACTATCCCCAACAAAGTCAGCTCCCCATATCCGTTCCAAGAGTTGTTCCCTTGACCATACCCGTCTGGGATGGGTAATAAACAATTCTAAAATCCTAAATTCCTTGGGAGATAAATTAATTTCTTCTCCCTTCATCGTTACTCGACACTCTTGGGGATAAACTGCCACATCCCTATATTTTAAGATGGTTTCAGCAGCCATGAGCGGTTGGATGTGATGATGACGACGTAATAAAGCCCGACAACGAGCGATCAACTCCCTCATGCCAAAGGGTTTTGGTAAATAATCATCTGCTCCCACTTCCAACCCCACTACCCGATCCATTTCAGTACCCTTTGCACTTAGGATCAGAATTGGTACACTATTCCCCTCTCTGCGTACCACTCGACAAAAGTCTAAGCCGCTTAGGTAGGGCAACATTAAATCTAAGATAATCAGGTCAAACTGAGGGTAGTTTTGTGGGGAATTAAGCTTGGTTTCTTGAAGTAATTCAAGGGCACCCCGCCCGTCTTCAGCCACTATCACCTCGTATCCCTCTTCTATTAATGCCAATACAATGGAATCGCGAATCAGGGCTTCATCTTCTACTACCAGAACTTTACCCAGACAAGCCATCTTGTCAAGTTTATTGGTTTTTAACATGACAGTCTGTGTCCCCAAATGCCATTACCCTCTCCGCACCTAACCTGTTAATCTATCCCACGTAAAGAATACAATATTACAATCAGAACTTTCAAGTTTTTATTACCGAGGTGGTTCCTGCTTTCCAACGACGAATTCAAATTTGCTGTTTTCAGTCAGGAATCAGCGTAATATTAATGTTGTTCTGGATATAATCAGGAAAAACTCTAGGCTTTTATTCATGGATCTTCAAGTTGGCACCATTCTTCAAAACGGGAAGTATAGGATTGAAGGAGTTGTGGGAAAAGGGCTTTTTGGAGTCACCTATCAAGGAATTCACTCCCCGTCTAACCAGTTTGTGGCACTTAAATCCCTAAGTGATGGTTTGCTTCAACGAAATGATGGGCACCAATTACAGAATCAATTTCTCAAGGAGTTCCAACGTTTATCTCAATGCCGTAGTTTACATCTACCCAGAGTACTCCATACCTTTCAGGAGGACGGGGTTGCCTATGGAGTTACGGAATGGATACCAGGATTTTCCTTACTTGAACTAGTGAAGAAAGGTGGAGTGTTACCGGAAGTAAAAGCCATTCCCTACATAAAAGAAGCTGCCATCGCCCTGTCCATTTTGCATAATCATGGGCTATTACATCGAGATATTAAACCAGAAAACTTTATTTTGGACTCGGTGCGAAATGTCATTGTTCTGGTGGATATGGGATTTGTTCGTCAGTTTACCACGGATGTTATTCAACTAGATCCCAATGGGTTGGCTGTAGGCTATGCCGCTCTGGAACAATATCTACCCCCTGTTCAATATACGCCAGCCACTGATATTTATGGACTAGCAGCCACTTTGTTTTATTTATTGACGGGTGAACCCCCAATGGCCGCTTCTTTTCGACCTCACAGCCCCTTCACTAATCCCCGTCAAATTCAACCCAGTATCAGCCCGGTCACAGAGCAGGCAATTCTTGGAGGAATGGAAATCGAATCAGTCTTAAGACCATCCAATGTGATGGACTGGATTGAACGATTGCCAAAGGAAGCCCTGTCCCAGTTGAATGACTTGGGAACCCTTTCCACCATTCCAGTTGCCATTCACATTCAGTTACCCAATCCTGGCGTCAGTCCAATGAGTCCCCTTCCATCACTTCCTAACGGATCAGTGGATGGAGATAGGATTGCAATTGCGGATGATGTCCCAGGGAAATCCAGTTTCCAAAAAGAAGACAGTGGTATATTTTCCAGGAATTTAATTCTTGAAAAGAATACACCATCCCACACCGAGGAAATCTTTGCTTCCGGAACTCTAAATACACCACCAGAGTCATCCATTCATAACCAGTTGGAAGAGTCCATTCCTCCCCCTGAAGTGACTGTTTTTTCCAAGCCACCTTTCAGTCTCACCTACTTACAAATGAACAAACGCACCTTAACCCGATCCCTGGGGATTACCATGGTAACTGCTTTATTTACAGGCGTTGTAGCTGGTATCGTCATTCGGGTTCAAATGGGGGCTGAGGCGACCCTACCCTTTTTAAACCCTGTGCAAACCTTCCCGGTCAAGGACTGGCCTGGACAGCATATTACAGAAGGTTCGGCGGTCAATCCTCGATTTAATCAACCCGACTCAGCATGGTTTACCCAGCCCATCCGTCGTCAACCGATGAAGGATCCCGTTGTCCCATCCCCTGTTTCCACCCCTGTTCTTCAATTGAATGAATTGAATGAATCATCACCTCCTACTCCTCCCCCGGAAGCCGCTGCTCAGAACTCAGGTATTCCCCAAGACGGAGTTCAAGTTCATTCAGACACTATTCCCAATCCCGTTGTACCCGATCCCTTCAATAACCCTTCCCTTAATCCGCCCGTAACCAACCCGCCCCCAGTTTTAGACCCCATTTCCCCGTCCAATTTACAACAACGTCCATAAAATCTTTGGTGTGGGGTACATCAATTCAGTAATATGGATGGGTAATCACCACCGACATTGGGTTTACCCGAATGTTTAGTCTTACCCATGGGCACTTGAATTTACTCTCAGCCTGTCCCCGTAAATTCCAATATTTGATTCTGGAACAACTCACCACTCCTATTTCCATAGACCAACAATCTGCCCTGGATTGGGGGCAGCAATTCCATTTGCTCATCCAACAACAGGAACTTGGGTTAGAACCGACCTTATTTTCCCAGGAAGATAACGAATTTAACCAATGTATGGCTGCCTTAAGAAAAGCCGCTCCAGAGCTATTTTCTCCTGTCCAAGATGCCCCCCGAACCATGGAGTTATTGCGGAGTAGTGAACATCATCGTAGTTTGTTTTTTCATGGCTACTTGTTGACGGTAGTGTATGACCTCCTGATTCTCTATCCCCATCGTGCTGAAATTATTGATTGGAAAACCACCCTTCACCCTCGGGAGTTCCCCAGTCTTTCCAAAGATTGGCAAACGAAGTTATATTTATTTGTTTTGGCGGAAACACAACAAATCTTAAATCCAATCTTAACTGCAGACCACCTCAGAATGACCTATTGGTTTGTCCGTCCTCGTCATTTATCCCCGTCCCCCGATCCTCACCCCCAATCGGTATCCATTCCCTATAACCGTAGCCTCCATGAACAAACTCGACGGGAGTTAACTGCCCTATGTCGTCAGTTGACCGAGTGGCTGAACCCATCCCTGCCCTCCATGTCCTATTCAACCCTACCCCAGGTGAATGTAACCAGTGGTCTATGCTCAACGTGTTGTTTTGCAATTCGGTGTCAACGAACGGCTTTCTCTGATACCCCCGTTATCCCCAATTTAGGGGAGACTGGGAGTCTTAATATTAGTGATATCCCAGAAGTCATTTTAGACGAAGGTGCCATTGACCGATGAATTTAATCGCCTTATTCGGTACGAGTGCCGATCCGCCTACGGCTGGTCACCATGCTATTTTAAGTTGGTTGCTTCAGCAATTTGATCAGGTAGCAGTATGGGCTGCTGATAATCCATTCAAATCACAACAAACTCCCTTATTTCATCGTGTGGCGATGATGAAATTATTAATTGATGAGATCCATTATCAATTCATCGATCCAAGTGGTCATATTTCCTATTATCCTGAACTCAGCCATCCCCGCAGTTTCCACACGGTACAAAGGGCAAAGGAACTATGGCCCAATGGACAATTCAGCCTGGTGATC
Source organism: uncultured Synechococcales cyanobacterium (assembly GCA_903897715.1). Classification (GTDB taxonomy): domain Bacteria; phylum Cyanobacteriota; class Cyanobacteriia; order CAIUCS01; family CAIUCS01; genus CAIUCS01. The sequence continues at coordinate 19,207 of CAIUCS010000065.1, read as the reverse complement.
GGTTCAGATTTAATCCATCAATTACCCGATTGGTATCAAATACAGGATCTATTATCCCAGGTAAGGTTATTGATTATTCCCCGTCCCAACCATGGAATTACTCCCCGGGAGATCCACCAACTTGAGGAGTTAAGGGCTTGGTGGTCAATTGCTCAAGTAACAGGATTATCGGGTTCTTCTAGTATTTACCGTCAAGTAGGAGAGAGCAGCTTGATTACACCTGCGATCGCCCAATACATTCATGACCATTCTCTATATCAGGAATCCATCAACCATAGAAGGTGAATGGTACAGTTTTTAAGTAATATTTTGTTGGCTTTATAGCAAACTCTAAACCTGATTTTTTATTAATCCCACTAAACACCGTTGAAAAAATCATCCCTCATAGATACCCCCAATTTGGCTAACTTCAAGGTCGGGGTAGATAATGTTATTTTTTCGGTAGATAGGATTCAAAACCGGGTACTCGTTTTACTGGTAATACGTCAGAATGCTCCATTCCTTGGGTGGTGGAGTTTACCAAGCACCCTAGTGAGAACTGGTGAATCCTTAGAGGCTGCTGCCGATCGCATCCTAGCTGAAAAAATACGAGTTGAAAACCTTTATCTAGAACAACTCTACACTTTTGATGGACTGGGTCGTGACCCCAGGGACGATCCCAACAGTTTTGCCACCCGTTATTTAACTGTTAGTTATTTTGCCCTCGTCCGATTTGATGAAGCAGCATTGATCGCTGACGGAGTCAGTGGTATTGCCTGGTATCCCATTGAACAACTGCCCAACCTTGCCTTTGACCATAGTGAAATTCTAAAGTACGGGTATCAACGGCTGCGTAACAAGTTAGAGTATAGCCCTGTTGCCTTTGAGGTATTACCCCAAGAATTCACCCTCAATGATTTGTATCAATTATATGTCACAGTTTTAGGGGAAAGTTTTTCTGATTATTCTAATTTCCGGACTCGGCTGCTTAAGTTAGGTTTTCTATTAGATACGGGGGTGAAAGTTTCTCGTGGTGCGGGTCGCCCAGCCACCCTTTATCGCTTTGATGCCCAAGCCTTTGCTCCTTATAAGGATCAACCATTCGTGTTTGTTTGAATCATTTCCTATTATCCTGTTAAGCCAGGTTTTTTTAAAATTAGTACGGATCTTAATCTTTTTTAGAGTTCTTCCCATCCAAGACACCATCAAACCACCGTCCGACTCTCCCCCACAACAATTTCCCAAAAATGAATCTGTACTATAACTAACGCTACGAGTAGGGTTTTAAGGCTTTATAACACGCTACCCGTAGTATGGCTACCCTTGAACTCTGAGTAATAAGGCAGTATGATGATCATCAACGGTTAGCACACCCTTGCTGGGGATGCAGACTGAAAAACACTCCTCTAGGGACTGTTCCTTCCATTACCCTCCATCACCCATGAGCTATCATCTTTCTACTGCCAAACTCCATTTTTACCGTCAGTGCCCCCAAGCATATTATTTTCGTTATGAATGTCATCTGCGTCCGACAGCATTTGCTGGGGGACCGGCGGAGATGGGAACAGCACTTCACCAAGCATTAGCTAAAATTTATCAGGATTGGCACTATCAGGATCCGGTGCCAGGTGTAGACTGGGTAGATCATTGCTGGCAACAGCATACGACGGATTTAACTCCCAGCCAAATTTTTGAAGGTCAGGCAATTCTAAGACGCTATTACCGTACCTTCATTGGAAATCGATCTGTTTTGAATCGTCCTGTTGCCACTGAGGGTAAGGTTCAGGGTCATTTGAACATCAATAACCTGGAGTTTTCCCTATCTGGACGATATGACCGCCTAGATTGGCTAAGTGATGGACTGGAACTAATTGATTACAAATCTTCTAAAGCAGTCAAAGAGATGAGTCCTGATCAAATCAACCTTCAACTGGGTTTGTATTACCTTGCATTAGAGCAACGATATCACCAACGTTTGAAGAGATTGAGTATTATTTATCTTCGCAGTGGGCAGGTGGTTAGTTTTGATGCTACTCCCTTCCACAAGGAACAAATTGAAGCATCAGTTTGTAACTTGGCGATGCGACTGAGAGCTGAAAAAACCTGGGAACCTCAAATGGGAGACCATTGCCACCGTTGTCCCTATCTATCTTACTGCCCGGCGCACCAACCCCAACCCCAGCCCATACCCCAGACATCTCAACGGTTCCAAGGCTTACAATTGGCTTTACTGTAATTGGGCTGGTTGACTGACAAAAGTTGTACGCCCTCACCCTAGCCCTCTCCCAGGGGGAGAGGGCTAGGGTGAGGGCTTTCAGGGTTTTGGCTGAGAAGTTTTGTTAGTCAATCAGGTAATTAGGTGTTGTGGTGCCCGCTCGTCATGGCTGAGAGGATATTGGTGCCGTGGAAACAAAATTCCTGGAGAACCAACAGCTCGTCCGTTTGGGGTTAATATATATTAATGTATTACCCTCGTATCATCCCCGCTTTTTCAGACATTCACAAAAAACTCCAAGTCGAGGCGGGGAACCATTACCCCTGAAAGGGTTATCCTAAAAGAGAGCAGTAAAGTTTAAGGCAAATCTAATGTTTGATCAGATTTTGAATGCGACCCCAGGGGTGGGCATGGAGATTTTTTTTCTACTCCCCTTGTTGATTGCATTGGAGACAATTTTGTCTGCAGACAATGCCATCGCCTTGGCAGCCATCGCACGGGGATTAAAGGAACCGGCAGATCAAAATCTGGCTCTGAATCTGGGTTTAGCCATTGCATTAGTTTTTCGGGTGACTTTGATTTTAACTGCCAATTGGGTACTTCAATTTTGGCAGTTTGAACTTTTGGGAGCTATTTATCTTCTATGGTTGGTGTTTCAATACTTTACGTCCACTAAAAGTACAACAGACCATCACCAGGAAATAAAGTTTCAATCATTTTGGCAAGCCATTCCCCTGATTGCATTGACTGATGTTGCCTTTTCCTTAGACAGTGTTACCACAGCCATTGCCGTCTCCAAAGAAGTTTGGCTGGTCGTCACTGGTGGTGTAATCGGGGTGATCACCTTACGATTTTTAGCCGGGTTATTTATCCAGTGGTTGGAAGAATTCGTCCATCTTCAGGATGCTGCCTATGTTACCGTTGCCTTAGTTGGGATGCGCTTACTGTTACGAGTCATTCATCCTGATTTTGTGCCACCGGAATGGATCATGATCAGTCTCATCACTACCCTCTTTATCTGGGGGTTTTCTGTGCGTTATCCTCCTTCACCCCTTCAACCCACAGAATCAGAACCTAAAGATTCGGGTAATTCTCTCTAAAGGAGCAAACTAATTGCTTCCTCTGTTAATTTACGTTTTCGTTTTTTTCCTTGGGGCTTCCATTGGCAGCTTCATCAATGTTGTTGTACATCGAATTCCAATGGGATTATCCCTAATTCATCCTCATTCCCATTGTCCCCGATGTTATCACACCCTCCATTGGGCAAACAATATTCCGGTTTTCAGTTGGTTTTGGTTAAACGGTCGATGTGGGTACTGTGGAGTTCATATTCCCTTCCGCTACCCATTGGTTGAAGGGATGACGGGATTCTTATTTTTAGTACTATTACTCAAGTTTGGCATATCCTGGATAACCTTAGGTAACTGGCTGCTATTTAGTTGGCTATTGGCTCTCGCCATCATCGACCTAGACACCCTGACCCTACCCCACCCATTGACAACCTCCGGATTAGGGATGGGGTTAGTTTTTCAAGTCGTTAGCGGGTTGGGGGGCAGTAGCGTGGGTGGGAATGAACCCCTTTTTGTCCATCCTATGACATCCTTAATGGCAGGGATAGAGGGGGCGGTTTTAGGGATTTGGCTATGGGATACCATTAGAGTTCTTGGGTCTGTCCTTTTAGGAAGAACAGCCATGGGAGGAGGAGATGCTAATTTATCCGCAATGATTGGAGCCTGGCTAGGTTGGAAACAACTCCTCCTGGCAGGGTTAATTGCCTGTTGGTTCGGTGCAATGATTGGGGGGATTGCTCTAGCAACCCGATTGATTCATCGTCATCAACCCATCCCCTTTGGTCCATTTTTAGCATTGGGTGCAGCCATAGCGGCGATTTGGGGTCATGAACTATTGGGGGCTTATTTTTCTATTTTTTGGAGATATTAATGTCCCATGCTTCTCTTTTACGAACTACTTCTTCCCATGATTTCAGTTTGGGTATGGGTTGGCAGGCAGGTGAGGTTAGTATCAGAGGGAACCCCTAGTCGCACAGCCTCCACAAATCGGGCAACCCGATTGGGATCAATGGGTTGATCCCGTCGTCCATGCCGTTTAAGGGCACTGGATACGATGACACCATCCGCTGAATGCAGTAATTTAGCAACATTGTCCAAATTTGCACCACTGCCGATAAAAACAGGTGTCCCTTGAGCCGCAGTTTGGGCTAACTCCAAGTCTTCAGGATTGGGAGGGGTACCGGTGGACCAGCCAGACAGAATAACTGCATCAGCTAACCCCCGTTCAATGGTATCTTGAACGGCAACGATTAGATTGGGGGTTCCTAATGGACGGGCATGTTTGACTAATACATCCGCAAAAATTTTTACATCACTCCCTAATTCTCGACGATAGCGCATGACCTCATGAGCCTTACCCTCAATTAACCCCTGGTCAGTGGCCATCACCCCGGTTAATACATTGACCCGAATAAATCGGGCTCCGGTACAAGTGGCAATGGCGATGGCGCTATGGGCATCATTACGGAGGACATTAATCCCAATGGGGACGGAGACTAGCCGCATCAACCGTCGAGCAATCATGGTCATAACACTGACCACTGCAGGATCCACCGTGTCTTTAGCAAAGGGCGCGTCAAAAAAATTCTCAATCATTACTCCATCTACACCACCGGCTGCCAGGGCGGTAGCCTCTTGCTCTGCCCGATCAATCACAGACTTGAGGTTTCCACCCCAGCATGGTGAAGTGGGTAATGGCAGGAGATGCACCACTCCGATAATGGGGTGAGCAGTCTTAAAAATCTGATTTACGTCCACGTTTTTAAACTCTTTTGCCCGATTCACATTAGGATTACTTTATTGAGAGCCAAATGATGTCCAGTCAGTAAGCCAAGGAAACATCAACCCTCTACTGCCAATGGAGGACTGGCAGACTAGTATCCAATTCATCATATCTTTATTCGAGACATAACTTTCCAGACATACCCAACCCATGGTCTGAAACCAAATTATCGTTTCGGGTTTTGATGACCCGCTTAGTATGGGATTTACCCTCACATCTTAAAATATTGATTTCATGGTGGTGGTAAATAGGTAAAGATTGAAGAGGGTTCGTAGGGACGAAGCCCCCAACCCATTCCTATCCTTACTGATTTAGGACTACTACAGATTGACTTCATTTTACGATACCCAAAAAAAGTAACCGTTGATGGGAAATTAGCAATGGAATGGAAAGAATTAGCTGGAAATTGGGTGTTGATTCCCGATCGCCCTTTAGCAATTATACATTTTCTTGGGGGTGCTTTTGTTGCCACCGCTCCCCAGGTAACCTATCGGTTGTTGCTAGAAACCATGGCAAACAATGGATTTGGAATTATAGCCACCCCATTTATTAATACATTAGACCATGAAGCAATTGCCCAGAGCGTTTTGGTTAATTTTGAACGAGGATGGCAAAGGCTGGAAGCAGGGTTGCTCAAGCGGAGGTATGTTCCTATTTATGGCATGGGTCATAGTATGGGTAGTAAACTTCACCTGCTCATTGGCAGTTTATGGCAAGTAGAGCGTTCAGGAAATATTTTAATATCCTATAACAACTTTTCGGCTCGACGCTCCATTCCATTCGTTGAACAATTTCCTACCGCTTTTTCTGTGGAGTTCACTCCCTCTCCAGCCCAGACCGACCGGCTCATTCAGATGAATTATCAAGTCCGACGGAACTTATTAATTCAGTTTCGTAATGATGAAATTGATCAGACTCCCAGTTTGCAAACCATCCTCAATGGACGTTTTCCTGACATGGTTTCCTTTTGTCGATTACCCGGAAATCACCTTACCCCCCTAGGGCAAGATATTAAATGGCAAGTGGGGGATTCTTATTCCCCCATAGATGCCATTGGACAATTTCTAAAACAAGAAGTCTTCAGGGATTTGGGATACTTGGAAAAAGAAATTTTGCGTTGGTTGGATCCCTTTGCTTTTCACTAAAGAACCTATCCCAATGGGGTGTGGGGGCGATAAGACCCATCATTGTTGATGTAAGACGCAATCCATTCCCCCGTGAAGTACCCTGACGACAATGGGACAGGCTTTTACCCATGGTAGCCACCTCGGTCAATGTCTTTTAAGATGGGGTGGATATGAGTTACAATTCCATTTCCGTCCAATTATTTTGGACAAGCAGGTTGGGAAATTGTGCGATCTAGCCAGCCCACAGCTTGCTGTAGGCGGGGTAGTGCCTCCATGGGTTGATCCTTCAGCAAAAACAGTAACGCTATGGCAACCTGCTCCCGTGCATGGGCTGTAGGACTTGATTTAAGTTGATGCCATTTAGCTTCACTGATAATTAAACGCTCGGCAAGGGTTTGTATCAACTGTTGGTCACTGTAATTGACCAGACCACTGCTCTGTGGACTACTGAACGGATGGAAGGAGGTAGTCATAAAATATCAACTCGTAAAACAGATATAAAGAATTATATGATGGGCAAACTAGTTGAGGAAAACAGCCGATCTTGGTTTGCTATCCCATCCTATCCAACTGAATAGTATCGGGAGAAAAAATAAGGTGAAGATTATTGGTCGGCAATATTTAGGGGTTCAACCGGTGTACGACATCGGACTGGGACAAGACCATAACTTTGTGTTAGATTGCGGGGCGATCGCAGCGAATTGTTTTAATAAATCCCATTCTACTGCCTATGGGTATGTAACCTACCAAACTGCCTACCTAAAGGCCAACTACCCAGTGGAGTACATGGCTGCCCTGCTGACCGCCAATAGCGGGGATCAAGACAAGGTACAAAAATATATTAGCACCTGTTTGTCCATGGGGATTCGAGTAGAGCCCCCCGATATTAATCGTTCCAGCATTAATTTTACCACCCGGGACAAAACTATTTTATTTGGTCTTTCCGCCGTACGCAACTTAGGTAGCGGCGCCATTGAAACCATATTGGCAGCCAGAGATGAGGATGGCTCCTTTCAGTCATTGGCAGATTTATGTATGCGAGTGGATGCTCGTTCCGTCAACCGACGGGCATTAGAGGCGTTGGTTCATTGTGGTGCTTTTGACCACCTTGAGCCCAACCGAAATCAGTTGGTCCAAGACCTAGGTTTAATTATGGATTGGGTACAAAGCCGTGCCAGGGATAGGGCTATTGGGCAGGGCAATTTATTTGATTTATTGAGTATGAATGGGGAATCGGGCGCAGGGAGCGCTGCTGCCTACGATATGGCTCCCAAAGCTCCACCGGTGCCTGACCTGCCCCAAAAAGAAAAGCTACGATTAGAAAAAGAATTACTCGGTTTCTATATTTCAGACCACCCCTTAAAAGCAGTCCAAGAATCAGCTCGTCTTTTAGCTCCCATTAATTTGGGGGAGTTACATCGTTGGCATGATGCCACCTCAGTGAGTGCCATTGCCATGATCAGTAGTATTAAACCCGTTACCACCAAAAAGGGCGATCGCATGGCTGTTATCCAAATCGAAGACCTCACTGGTCGAGCGGAGGCGGTTATTTTCCCTAAGAGTTACGAATGGGTGAAAGATTATCTAATCCCTGACCAACGGGTGATGATGTGGGCAAAGGTTGACCGTCGGGATGAACAGGTGCAATTAATTGTGGAAACAATGGAGCCAGTGGAGTCTGTCAAAATGGTTTTGGTGGATTTACAACCCCAGCAAGCTGCCAATATCAATGAACAACATCGTCTCCGAACCCTGATCCAAGCCCAAATTCACGATGCGGCAAAAGCAAAAGTTCCTGTGGTGGCAATTGTACATTCTGCCTATGGACGTCAGTTTGTCCGTTTCGGGCTCCAATTTCGGGTAATGGATGAACAATCCACAGTACAGTCGCTCCTTGAGTCTGGCTTTCAAGCCCGTGTAACCCCATTAGATAGCTAAAAGCTTAGATAGCTAAAAGCCATGATTTTCAGTCACCTAGGTTCTACACGCCCCCATACCCCCAGCCTAAATCTATCACTTGGATCAAAAACAAATGGGAAATTTCATAAATGGCAAAAAAATCACCCAAATTTGACAAATTTTACGATTAAATAGAAATAACACTATTTTTTAGTGCTAGAAGCGAATACCATGTCAGCGATAAAATATTTTTTTTCTCTCAATTCCTGTCTTCAATGGGATGTCATGCTTTGGGGGGAAACAAAAATGATTTCTTCTTCAATTCTTACTTCAGGGAAACTGTTCCATAGGTTGAGGGATATTTTTTGATGTAACCGCTCACTTTCCCATGGGGGAGGGACCAGCGGTTCTCGCCCACAACCCTATTTGCCAGGGAGTAAGGGCAATTATGTTTCTATTCTATTTTTAAAATCACTTTTCAAATTCACTTAGAGGACAGAACCATGGTCTCATCCCCGACTCGTTTTCCTGAATTCGTAGAATCTACTGCGGGAAGGTGGCATACCTTGGATGTAGAGCAGGCTTTGACCCAACTCCACAGCGATCGCCTTTCTGGATTAACCCTTGCTGAGGTTGGGGTGCGCCTTGATCAATTTGGTCCAAACGAGTTAAAGGAAACTACGGGGCGAACCACTTGGTTGATCCTGCTTGATCAGTTTAAGAATATTATGCTGATTATGCTCATTGTGGTGGCAATTATTTCCGGTGGGTTGGATTTATTAGACCTAATCAATGGTACTGGTAAAGTGGGCGACATCCCATTTAAAGACACCATTGCCGTCATGGCAATCGTACTACTGAATGGGCTTTTGGGCTTCCTCCAAGAAAGTCGAGCTGAAAAAGCATTGGCTGCCCTTAAAAAACTCTCCTCCCCCAGAGTTCGGGTTATTCGGGATGGCAGAATTACAGAGGTATCCTCCAAGGAACTAGTCCCTGGAGACATTATGTTGATGGAAGCCGGGGTGCAGGTTGCTGCCGATGGACGAGTGCTGGAGTCTTCCAGTTTGCAAATACGGGAATCAGCCCTAACCGGAGAAGCCCATGCGGTTACTAAAATTGCCCTTGTTGAGTTAAGCGAAGACACCCCCATAGGCGATCGCATTAATCTAGTATTTCAAGGTACAGAGGTGGTTCATGGTCGGGGTGTGGTTTTGGTTACAGACACCGCCATGAAAACTGAATTAGGCAAAATTGCCACCATGCTTCAATCAGTTGAATCAGAGCCTACCCCGTTGCAACAAAGAATGGATCAACTCAGTAATGCCTTGGTGTCTGGTTCATTAATTTTGGTGGCTCTGGTTGTTTTAGGCGGATTGATTGTTTCAGGACTAGATAAGTGGCGTGATCTGTTACAAGTGTCGTTAAGTATGGCTGTGGCGGTGGTTCCAGAAGGATTGCCTGCGGTCATCACCGTTACTTTAGCCATCGGTACTCAACGGATGGTTCGTCGTCATGCATTAATTCGTAAACTTCCAGCAGTGGAAACCTTGGGTTCAGTCACCACCATTTGTTCAGACAAAACCGGAACCTTAACCCAAAATAAAATGGTGGTTCAATCCGTTCATCCCTCCAGCGGCAGGCTGAGGGTTACGGGACAGGGATACGACCCTAGGGGTCAATTTTATCGCGGAACAGATTTATTCAACTGGTCAGAGTACCCGGACGTGACCATGCTTTTATTAGGTTGCGCCTTGTGCAATGACTCCATCTTACAATCAGAGTCGGGACAATGGTCTATATTGGGTGATCCCACGGAAGGGGCGTTGCTAGTAGCTGCGGCTAAGGCTGGAATAGAACGGGATCAGTGGGCAGCAAAGTTACCCCGAATGGACGAGTTTCCTTTTTCATCGGAACGGAAACGCATGGGTGTTATCCTCAAGGATGGGGAGGGCTGGGTTCGTCAATACAGCTCCGGGTTTGATGCTCCTTTGGTTTTGTTCTGTAAAGGTTCTCCAGAATTAATTTTAGAACGGTGTACCCATCTTCAAATCGGGGCTGACTTGCAAACCCTCACTGGGGAACAGCGTTCAGAAATTATTACCCAAAATAATCAGTTGGCTGCCAAAGGTTTGCGAGTATTGGGCTTTGCTTATAAACCATTGTATGACTTGCCTGCAAGTGGTTCAGAGGAAGAAACAGAGCAACAAATGATTTGGTTGGGGTTAGTGGATATGCAGGATGCCCCCAGACCAGAAGCCCAGGAAGCGGTTAGCCGATGTAAAACTGCTGGGGTGAGGGCGGTGATGATTACTGGTGATCATCAATTGACCGCCCGGTCTATTGCAACGGATTTAGGGATTGCCCAACCGGGGGATCCCGTTCTTACGGGGCAGGAATTGGAAAAACTGAGCCCGGCGGAGTTGGAGAGAGAAGTGAACCAAGTTGCGGTTTATGCCCGGGTGGCTCCAGAGCACAAACTACGCATTGTACAAGCCCTGCAAAAACAAGGGCATGTGGTTGCCATGACTGGGGATGGGGTAAATGATGCCCCGGCCCTTAAGCAGGCAGACATTGGGATCGCTATGGGCATTACTGGCACTGATGTGAGTAAAGAAGCCAGCGATATGGTACTTTTGGATGATAATTTTGCCACTATTGTAGCTGCGGTTGAGGAAGGACGGGTGGTTTATACAAATATTCGTCGTTTCATTAAATACATTTTGGGGTCTAATATTGGGGAGGTAATTACCATTGCGGTTTCACCATTAATTACTGCCGGCAGTGGCGTTCCATTAACTCCTTTGCAAATATTGTGGATGAACTTGGTAACCGATGGATTGCCAGCATTGGCATTAGCGGTAGAACCAGGGGAACCCAATGTTATGCGCCGCCCCCCCTATGACCCTGAGGAAAGTATTTTTGCCCGAGGACTGGGGCTTTATATGGTGCGTATCGGTATCGTGCTTGCCATTATTTCCATTGGGTTGATGGCATGGGCTTACAACTATACCCAGGGGTCTCCCGATCCCGATCGCTGGAAAACCATGGTGTTTACCACCCTTTGTATTGCTCAGATGGGGCATGCGATCGCCATCCGTTCCAATACTCAACTAACAGTTGAATTAAATCCCCTTTCCAACCCCTATGTGCTGGTATCTGTGGGACTGACCACCCTCCTACAGTTGTTGCTGATTTATGTAGAACCATTACGCTCTTTCTTTGGCACCCATTATCTTACTGTAATTGATCTGAGTGTTTGCTTTGGATTTAGCGCCCTGATGTTTGTGTGGATTGAATTGGAAAAATTATTTGTGCGTTGGTTCATGAATCGATCCTAGTGGTTACCCCCAAATCCATGCACCCCGCTAAAAAATTTCCCTATTTCTTCGGTTATACCTGGGCATGGGCAAATTACGGTCTGAGTGAAAATCCTGCTGTACCCTTCGGGTCAACCGACGGGAGATTTGCCCAACCACATGACGTAACAATTGATCACCCGTTGATTGGATGAGGGTTTTGGGTAACCTCTGGATGAATTGGGGGAAATAAATCATGACTTCCAAGTCAAGATGCCACTCTACCTTGGTCATTCGTACTACTGTTCTAGAATGATGCTCATCCACCCCCCCTTCCTCTGGTGAGATTTCCCGTAACTTGAGGGAAGCACGAAAATCAACGTCATAGCCTTGGGGTTGATAATTGGGAACTGGAATGGTGACCATGGAGTACATTCCATGGTCTTGGGGTAATAAATCCAGCCCTATCTTCGGTTCAATATCATAACCCAGTGCCCCGAATTTGCCCAGAGAGAGGGCATACCCATTTTCACTAATTAATTCAGCACTTAGGGGACGGGCACATCGACGGAACCATTCTTGATGAACATCTAAGTAGTTTGCCACCATGGCTGCAGGGGCATTCATTGCCATACAGTCTTCAAAGTGGCTTGCAAATCGGTAAGCGTCTGTCAAACTTGAAACCCTCACTCGAAACCCGGTCGAATCTTTTATGACTAACTCATTATAAGCTAGGGAAACTAGGATAGTTCCCGAAAAGCAACCGTCCTTATGGGTAACCCAATAGCATATACACTTATTTTCATTTTTACTTTTCAATCACAGGAAACTTGCCATACAATTTTTATACATTCCCCACTCTCATTAGGTTCGCGGTAGGGTCAGTTTAGAGGATTCATCCCAATATTAAGACTAGCGATAGGGTTACTCAAATGATGAGTTATTTTGAACAATTGACTGAATGGGTGATGAAAATCCATGGAAGTCGATTATGGCGAGGGTTAGGATTAGCAGGATTGATCTTCCTCAGTTGTGGGTTAGTGGGTTGTGAAATTCCACGGGTTAATGCCGAAGAGCGATTATTCAGTCATGTCAACCTGGAATTTATCGGAGATTACATATTACCCCGGCAGACGGTGGATGGAACCATTGTGGGTGGTCTATCCGGGATTGTTTATAGCCGTCGTCAGGAACGATTCTATGCCATTTCTGACGATCGCAGTGACCAATCACCTGCTCGGTTTTATACCCTTCAAGTGCAGTTGAACCCTAAAACATCAAGTATTGGTAAGGTAGTAGTGGAATCAGCCACTATCCTAAAGAGAACGGATGGAACACCGTTTCCCAAGGGTGGTATTGACCCAGAAGCCATTGCCTTTAGCCCTCACCACAGCCTTTACATTAGTAGTGAGGGGGATCGTTCCAAGGGAATCAACCCCTTTTTATGTGAGTTTAATCTTGAATCCGGACAGCAACAATCATGTTTACCCCTCCCCCACCGATACCTGATCCAACCCCAGGAACAGTCCTCCTCCACCCTACCGCCCCAGGGTGTCCAAAATAATCTTGCCTTTGAATCCTTAGCAATTCATCGGGAGGGGGATGGGGAACCCTTTCGTCTTTTTACAGCCACCGAGTCAGGGTTATTGCAAGATTTTGATGGGAATGTTGCCCAACAAGGGGCAAGAAGTCGCTTCCTTCATTATTTAATCAATACAAGCGATCCGCCCCTGCTAGTGGCGGAGCACCTCTATCCCTTAGACTTTGTTCCCTTAGCGGTGGTAAATGGATTAACTGATTTTCAACCCTTGAATCCAGCAGGACAATTTCTTGGTTTAGAACGGGCATTTGGTCCCCAAGGGTTTTCTGTCAAGCTTTTTCAATTTACTACCGCTACGGCTACCGACACTTCCGCCGTTCCCAGTTTTAAAGGAAATTTAGGCAGTCTCCGTCCCATTCGTAAACGATTGTTACTTGATTTAAACACCTTAGGAATTCCTATCGATAATGTGGAAGGGATGACCGTTGGTCCCCGTTTGGCTGACGGTAGCCAGAGTTTATTGATGGTCAGTGATGATAATTTCAACCAGACCCAAGTCACTCAGTTCCTATTATTTCGACTCATCCAGTCTCCCTGACTGTTACTCTGGTCTATTTTCCCAAGGAGTTCCATGGTTGGTCTTAATTACAATGAATACAATGGATTCCATCCCCACAACAACCCCCATTCATCCTATTCACTGGGGTTTGGGTGGATATCCATCCTTGCCTTCATGATTCCCCTAGTTGGATTGCCCGGATTAGCCCAATCTCGATTTTATAACCCCTTACCTTTTCCCCCTAGTGGCAATGTGGTAGACACTCTCTCCAACCAAGACATCCCCACTGGGTTGGGAAGTTTTGCCCGTGACTATCAGGTTACTCTTCAAAAAGGGGAACAGGTCTCCATTGAACTAACCTCTACCCAGTTTGATACAATTCTTACCTTGCTCACCCCAGATGGATCCACCTTTGCCGAAAATGATGACGGACCCAATGGCAGTTCTAATTCCTTGCTCCTGACTCGTATTCATGAATCAGGTTCCCATATTATCCGGGTTCAAGCATTTGGGCGATCGCCTGGGGGTTCCTTTACCCTAACTCTGACTAAATTGCGTTCCATCTGATAGGATCCTCATTAATAACGTTAATATTAATCAATAGCGAACCTATCCTTCTCCACTTATTCATCCACCATGTCCCTATTTGCAGTTTTAGCGGCGATCGCAGTTTTAGCAATACTTATCATCGTCCATGAATTAGGGCACTTTCTGGCTGCTCGTTTACAAGGCATTTATGCCAGTCGATTTTCCATCGGATTTGGACCGGTTCTCCTGAAGTACCAGGGAAAGGAAACTGAATACGCCCTCCGTGCCATCCCGTTAGGGGGATATGTGGGTTTTCCAGATGATGAGCCTGAAAACCATATCCCTGCCGACGATCCAAATCTGTTACGCAATCGCCCCTTAATGGATCGAGCCATTGTCATTAGTGCTGGGGTGGTCGCCAATTTAATTTTTGCCTATGTCATCATTGTTCTTCAATTTAGCCTCTTAGGTATCCCCAAAATTAACCCTGCTCCAGGAGTATTAATCCCCCAAGTTTTATCATCAAACTCTGCTGCTGCCAAGGCAGGGATTCGGAATGGAGATGTGGTGGTGGCAATTAACGGACAGGATTTGGCTGCTCAAGATTCAGCGATTCAGGCTTTAATGGATGCCATACATGACCATGGAGGTGAGCCATTACGATTAAAAATTCAACGGCAGGGTCAGTTTGTTTCTGTCGTTGTAACCCCAAGTATTGGGGAACAAGGAAAAGGATTAATTGGGGTTCAACTTTTACCCAACGGCAATATTAATTATCGGTCTCCCCATAATATTACTGAGATTCTAACTTTAGGGGCTGAGGAGTTTCAAACGATTGTCATTCGCATTGGTCAAGGCTTCTTTAGTCTGTTAACCCACTTCCAGGAAACGGCTTCCCAAGTTTCAGGACCTGTGAAAATTGTAGAGCAGGGGGCTACCATTGCCCAATCTGATTGGGGTGGATTATTCCGATTTGCGGCATTTATCAGTGTTAATTTAGCGATCATTAATATTCTTCCCTTACCCGCTCTCGATGGGGGACAGTTAACCTTTTTAATGATCGAAGCATTGCGGGGAGGTAAGCCTTTACCGTCTCAATTTCAGGAAGGGGTAACCCAGACAGGATTGGTATTGTTGCTGGGTTTGGGTATTTTCCTGATTGTCCGCGATACCACTCAGTTGGAGTGGGTACAAAAGCTGCTGTAAGCCATTAGACCAATGAGCGGATTGATCTTCATTCTATGATTTGAATTCATTGATACAGATGATGCATTTGACAAAAACAAAACAATTTCTCCACCCCCAACCACCTTCAAAGGGTCATGGTTCAACTCCACCCTCACCCACCGATGAACTCCCCCAGCGGGCAGTGGAAATTTTACGTCGTCTCACCCAACAATATCCAAATGCTACTTGCAGCCTGACCTATCATTCACCCGTCCAACTTTTAGTGGCAACTATTCTTTCCGCCCAATGCACCGATGTACGGGTGAATCAAGTGACTCCTTCCTTATTTGAACGGTATCCTGATGCTGCCGCCTTTGCTGAATCTGATTTAGAACAACTCACCCAACTTGTTCGTTCAACTGGTTTTTATCGAAATAAAGCAAAGAATATACGGGCTGCATGTCAATTGATTATGACTCACTACGAAGGGCGGGTTCCTGCCAAGATGGAGGATTTGCTTCAGTTGCCGGGGGTAGCTCGGAAAACGGCTAATGTGGTACTTGCCCATGCCTTTGGAATCAATGCCGGGGTGACGGTGGACACCCATGTGAAACGATTGAGTAACCGGTTAGGGCTGACGAAACAAACCGATCCAGGGAAGATAGAACAGGATTTGATGACATTATTACCCCAGCCTGAATGGGAAAATTGGTCTATCCGTTTGATTTACCATGGTCGGGCAACGTGTGGAGCCCGAAAGCCTGATTGTGGTAACTGTGCTTTAGCGGATTTATGCCCAACGGCTCAATCCTGACTTGGTTTAATGCCATGGAGGTTGAAAATCTGAGGCAGGCTTGAGGGTTGTCCTGTTTTTTTGATTGTCCAATGATTAATCCAAGTTTCGTCCGGTTAATTCTACAAAAATATCTTCCAAATTAGTGGGTCTCACCAGCATCCCTGTCTTGTCAGATTGTTGCTCCAAGTATTGTTTGGCAGCATCCAAAGTTGGGAAAAATTGGTAGTCCCAGCGGTTTTGAGTATGGTCTCCGTCTCCCGATGATCCATCTGAGTGGGCTTGGTGCATGACTAATCCTTCCCCATGATGATGTCGTAATTCAGCCAAGGTTCCCAATTCAATTAACTGTCCGTTATCTAAAATGCCGATGCGATCGCATAGATATTCCACTTCGTCCATATAGTGGGTAGTGAGCAAAATGGTCATTCCCAGACGCTTCAAGTCTCGAATTATTTCCCAGAGACGGCGGCGAGTCTGGGGATCTAACCCGACGGTAGGTTCATCTAAAAATAAAATCTGCGGCTGATGCAATAATGCCCGAGCAATTTGCAATCGACGCTTCATTCCCCCTGATAGGGTTTTAACTGAATCCTGCCGGCGATCCCCCAGTTCTACATAGTCTAACCATCGGTTAATTTGTTGCTGACGATGGGGCTGGGGAAGATGATGTAACCGTCCGTGTAACTCTAAATTTTCCCAGACCGTCAGGTCACCATCTACACTAATTTGTTGGAGAACAACTCCAATCCTCCGCTTCACTTGGAACTGATCGCGGGTCACATCATATCCAAAAACAGTAACTTGACCCTGACTGGGACGGGTTAGGGTGGTTAACATCCGTATGGTGGTGGATTTTCCAGCTCCATTGGGACCTAACAGTCCAAAGATTTCACCAGTATGAATTTCAACGGATAGATTATTGACTACCGGAACCTGGTTGTAGAACTTATAAACGTGTTGGAGTTGGACAGCAGATGACATGGATGATGACTGATAAAAATGAACTGAAGCAATAGGGATTTATAATTATAGGGGAATTGGATTTATGGCAATCCTGGATTGACTCTATGGTGAATGGTTGGCAATTGACTCTACCCTCACCCTTTGTCCAGTTAACGCAGACTGATGAGCCGCTTCTGCCACTTGTAGGGCATATAAACTGGATTGGGGTTGTACATATAGGGGGGTACCATCGTATAGGTAATCTAAAACCATGGCAGTATCTTTGGCAAAGATGCCTCGCCGTCCCTCAATTCTTAGAGGCTGTTGCCCGCCATGGTTTAATAATAATCCTTCATCCCCATTAAATATCAATGCTCCCTGAGTCCCATGGATTTCCATACGGCGATCGCCCTGCCATAGACATTCCCCCTTGCCATAGAGTACATCTGCCTTGATGCCACTGGCAAATTGGAGCTGTAATGAACATAGACAGGTTCCGTAATAGGAATCTTGGAGAGGCTGACCCATAGGATCCCAAAAATGGCTCGTACAATTGACCTCTGTCACTTCACCAAACGTGTGGGTAAGACGATGAATACGAGACAGGGCGGCGATATAAGGGAAACCAAAGAGTTCTTGGTTATAGTTCCATTTTCGGGGGGCTGGTCGTTGGGGGGTGAGGGTTGCATATCGTATATAACAAACTGAACCAACTGAGGGTAAATTCTGTAATAAGGACTGGTGTAAGCCCCCTAATAATTCAATATGTTCAACGTGGAGTAATAACCTGTTGGTATGGGCTAATGCCACAATATCCCTTGCTTCCGACCAATTCAATGCCAATGGATATTCCACAACCACATGTTTGCCCGCTAACAAAGCGGCTTTGGCAATGGTGCCATGGAGTTGATTCACATTGGCAATCACTACCAGATCCAGTTCAACTTGGGTGAATAGATCCATCCAATGATCATAGGATTCTGTTTGATAAATTTGAGCAAATTCATCAGTGCGCTCCGGGGTGTGACCGGTTATTGCCACTAGTTGCGATCGGGGGTCACACCGAAATGCATCTGCCCTAGCCTTGGCTGCATATCCGGTTCCGATTAATCCTACCCGCAAGGGGGATTGCAAGGATAAATAGTTCCGATCTCCAATCATCTTAAGTCTTGTATTTACATAGGTTTATTATATCCCCATTTTTCCTACTTCCTGAATCGAAAACTGCTATGGATTAGGCTTGCCACATTCAGGACAGATCCTCGCATCACTGCTGAAACGGTGATAGCAACTGTGGCAGTATCCAAGTTGAGCCATGGAAGGATTTTCCTCATCAACAGACAAAAGCCTAACTATGCTTATACCCTTTGAGACTAACCAGCCATCTCACTGGCAATCATCTCTAGGGATACTCTGAATGCGTTGTTGACTGCCGATCAGTGCCTCTACATTCGTCCATTTGACCTTGGCTTTCTGGGTTTCGGTGAGTTCACCTTGGTCTAATTCTTCGTCTAGCTCAGCGATCTGCCGTTTGCCTGCTTCGCTGAGGCTGATTTCAGCAAGGCGACTTTCGTAGTAAATTCCCACCATCGCGCCATCTTCCACCGCCTGGGCAATGTCGTAGATGTCTACATAATTTCCGAACATTGCCGAGGTGTTGACATCATTTTTTGCGATCGGGGTGCCGGTAAAGCTGTTGAGCAATCGTTTAGTACATCACCCTCACCTCACTGCTCATGAGTTTGGGTAACAGCGTGTCGCGAAGTTTTTCGAGGGTTGTGATCACGGATTTGGTGAGTTTAGTCATGATAGGTGTCCTCCTGCCATGGCTGGGGGTTGGTTTGGGTATATTCTGCGATTTTCAAATAGGCGGTTTCGTCACGAATGATATGTTCATGGTAATTGCGTTGCCATACAGGCAGACAGGGGGTATTGCGTAATACATTAACGTGTTTGGTAACAGCGGATTTATAACCCCGTATAATATCACCCACCGTAGGGGCGTGTTGCCCACGCCCAAATTGTTGTTGCCCGCACCCAAATTGTTCAGATGGGGAATCGTTATAGGCGGCACCGATTGCGGGGGGGGGGGCGGATATCAAGAGGGCCCATGCAATGCGCCCGTACAGGATGGGGCAGAGCGCCGATGATTTCGATGATGCCGTGGATGTGGTTGGGCATGACGATGAATTCATGCAATCGGATGTTAGGGCGCATGGATTCGGTTTTGAGCCATTCGTCGTGGGCAATTTTACCGATGGGATTCAATGCCATCTGGTCGTTGGTAATGGTGCCGAATAAATGGT
>CAIUCS010000064.1 GCA_903897715.1 uncultured Synechococcales cyanobacterium | reverse complement strand
TGGGAATCCAGTCCCCGATTAAAATAAAGCCAATGCCAATGAGTGGAACAATACCTCGATCAATCATTTGGGCATAGGTTCCTACTCGCCAGTCGATATCTAAAAAGCCAGGACCTGGACTGATGAACAAAACCAAATAATCGAGGAAAACCCCCAAGATCAAAACCATACCAATAATTTTGGCTACCTTGGCAGCAAGGGGAAATGAAGATTGCATCGAAGATCTCATAAATAAAAAGGTTCTCCTTCACGAAAGATGGGGACAAGTACATTCCGATTTTCCATCCGTTACCACCCCCCTTAGGCTCTTCTGGAGAAGGTGGCGGGGTGATTTGATTGAACAATTGTGGGATGCACCCGATGTAGACTGACTCTGTTAATATAAATTCATCTAGTTCCTCACTTGGGTAATGAAGCAATGACCTCCCCCAGAACAATTGAAATATTACCTGATATTCCAGCTTTAGTGAATCATGCGGTGAGTTTAATGGTTGCCCGTATTTGTGCAGCGATCGCCCGCAAGGGACATTGTACCATTGCTCTATCAGGGGGCAGCACCCCTAAACAATTATATGCAGCCTTATCGTCCCAAAATTTACCATGGCAACAACTTCAGGTTTTTTGGGGGGATGAGCGATATGTTCCCCCTGATCATGTTGATAGCAATCAACGGATGACACGGCTAGCATGGTTGGATCATGTGAATATCCCAGAGGATTGTATTCATCCCATGCCAACCAAGGATGCTGACCCCCATCAAGCTGCCGCTGCCTATGAAACAGAAATTCGCCAAGTTTTCCAGGTTCCCGCTCCCCACATACCCCAGTTTGATATTATTTTATTGGGCATGGGGGATGATGGACATACCGCTTCGTTATTTCCGTTTACAGATGCCTTAGAGGTTCAAGACCGCATTGTTACGGTCGGTAACCGGGATGGTCAAGCTCGATTAACTCTTACCTTGCCGGTGATCAATCAAGCGGCTACCATCCTGTTTATTGTGACTGGCAGTAGCAAACAATACGCCCTAGGTCATGTATTTGCTGAGGAGGGAGATGATCGGCGCTATCCCGCCCGATTAGTTCGTCCCCAAGGAGAATGTATCTGGCTATTGGATCAGTCTCTAGGAAAGGGACTGGCTTAGGTCGGCACTAGCTCCCCGGGTCTTAACTGGATCCATTTTCCGAGTTCTTCCCGGAAACTACCACATCCCACCACATCCCATTCCATTTCCATTCCACCATTGCGGGTACGAATATGTACGTTAATGGTAGGTTCTTGGGCTTCAAAGTCTGGATTTTCGGTGAGGTGGGGTTGGTGATGTTGATATTCCACTGCATGATAGGTGGTACATTGGTCAACATAGTAACAATGAATACAAATACACATGATTGTTCTCCATGTAAATTAAGTTTTAGAGTAGGCAAGACGATACATGGTTAATGCAATGAAGGTTAGAACTATCATTCCAATTCCCCCCGCTAAAGGGTTATTGTCTATGCCAGTCATCCAAGGAGGGACTTTACCCGTATAGTGTACTAACGAGCCTACATTAATGAGATACAACCCACCCACTAATCCCCCATGTAAGCCTATGGGTAATCCTAACCCGCCCCCGTGGGGGTATCCATGGGCTGAACGAGATCGCCATTTGCTCCACACCAGTGCCAATCCCAACATGACCAAACTAGGGAATGTCCACCATAATTGGAGAATTACATCCCAGGGTTTTATAAAATGAGCTAGCGCAAAAATAATGGCATTTCCCCAAAGGGCGATAGGGGAAGAATAATCTCTTTCTAGTTCACTTAATAGCCAACCTCGAAACAAAGTTTCTTCCGCAAATCCAATCAGCACTGAAACCAATAGGGTTTCCCAGATGAGGGAAAACCAAGGGATTTGGGGCGATCGCCAGGTAATCCAACCCATCAGTCCTTCCCATAAAAATACTCCCAACACGCTACCATAGCCAATTCCCAGTCCCAGAACCAAATCTTTCCCATTGGCAGAATTAAACCACAACCCATACCGCCTCAAGGTTCCCGTTTCTCCGTAAACCCAGCGACCCCACACCCCTGCCAATCCCAAAAACTCGGCATACAAAACAGGCATTGATAACCAGCTTTGCCAATTTGGATCTGTTACAAACCCATACACTGGCAGAGCGAAGGGAAGCCAAACCACCAGTAGCATCCCCATGAAAGTAAAAATCCTTACTGGAGCAGGGTATGGGGCAAGTCGACGAAAATTAAGGGTGAGTGGCATATTCGGTTTGTTTCTTCCTCTTCAAGTCCATTATGAAACCAGGTCGCCATCCCCTCTGGTTTGTTATTGGTTAGTATTTTAGGGGAGGCATCTAGGACTCTTGACCACAAATCCGAGTGGGTCGAATCACGCTCAGACGGCGATATGCCGATAAATATTCCTCCAACATCAAAAATTGGGTTAGGTTGAGTCGGTAATAAATCCATCGACCCTCTTGGTGGGTTTGCACAAGCTGAGCATCTTTCAGTGCTTTTAGGTGAAACGAAAGCTTAGATTGTGCAATACCCAACGAATGGCTAAGATCACATACGCAAACCTCCTGCTCCCGCAACAAATCCAAAATTTTCAAGCGAATTGGCTCTGATAAGGCATGAAATCCAGAGACTATGGCAAGGGGGGGATCGGCAAATGTGGTATTCATGGATATATTTATCGAAAGGGGATGGTGCAATGAACGGCTACGCCTTAGCAATTCCTGCAAGGTTTTTAGCAATGGTTCTTGGGGCTGGAGCGGGTTATGGAAACATTCGTTGTCTATGGTCACGCTGGTTATCCAACCCTTAGGGGGAAAATGGACGTTGGAGCCCGGTTATTTCTTCTTCTTAGGAAATCCGTCCTAAAATGACAGGGATTTGAATCCGATTTTTTGGTAACTTAAATACTAATTGAGTCAATTTGCATACTAAATTAAATTAACCATAAATCTACTTAGTATGTGGGCTGTAACCATAACCATTCATCAACCCCCATAGAATCCCAATACCCCATGCCTCCATCACCGTTGACAAGTTTAATCACCATTATTGCTTTGTTGCTATATTTTATCTTAGGTTTGAATGTTGGCATTGCTAGAGCCAAATTTAAAATACCAGCCCCTCAAATATCAGGGGATCCTAATTTTGAACGGGTTTTTCGGGTACATCAAAATACCCTTGAACAATTATTGATTTTTCTGCCAGCCCTATGGTTATTTAGTATTTACAGTTCTCCCCAATGGGGAGCCGGATTAGGGGCAACCTGGATTTTGGGACGAATAGTTTTTGCCTGGGGGTACTACCAGGCAGCGGAAAAACGTTCCCCTGGTTTTGCCATTTCTGGATTAAGTAGCTTAATATTACTCATTGGTGCCGCTGTTGCCCTTATTCAAACCCTGGTGGCATCCATCATTTAGGGTTTAGAAGGGAAAATATAGCTGAACCCCCCTCAATTACGGGGAGTCGGTGGTTTTTTGGCGAATTAAATCAACTAAATCCCTAAGTCCTCCTTGATTTAAACGATAACTAACGGGATGCCCAATCAACCGCGCTGTGCTGTGAAATAAAACTTCAATTTCAACTAAGCCATTATCCTTCAGGGTTTGTCCAGTCGCCACCAAATCCACAATTGCTTCTGACATCCCAGTGATGGGTCCCAACTCCACTGAACCGTAAAGGGGGATAATGTCCACTGGTAGATCAATGGTGTGGAAATATTCACGGGCACAATTCACAAATTTGGATGCCACTCGACAATGGGCGGACAGATCACGAGGGGAATGATAAGGACTGGTGGCTTGTACTGCAACTGACATGCGGCATTGACCATACCCAAGATCAACCAAATGAGCAACAAGGGGTTGTTTTTCTCGGAGTACATCGTACCCGACAATTCCTAACTGAGCCTGTCCATATTCTACGTACACTGGAACATCTTGATTACGCACTAATAATGCCTTGGCTTGCCGTTGAGCATCCCAAATTTGCAACTGACGGTTAGAGTTTTCTAAAAATTCACTAAAATCTAATCCTAAACATTTAAGTAAATAAATACTATCTTTAAGTAGTCCACCTTTCGGCAAAGCAATGGTAACCATGGCATCAATTAAAAGTTTTCTAAAATAGAGCTAAGGCGGGTTAGGAGGGGGTCAATGGGTGGTTTGGGTTCAGGGGGTGGGCTATTTTCACCAGTGAACGGCAGATTGGAAGGAATTACCGGCGGTTCTGAACCAGGTTGGGGATTGGAAAATAACTCTAGTTGCTGTTGCAATTGATGAATCTTGGCATCTAATTGACTGAATTGTTGATCTGAACGCTGATTTTGAGAATTTTCAATGATGCCAAGTTTGACCTGTAAATCAACAATTTGTTGTTGGAGAGCCAGGAAAAGGGTAACAGCAGAAGGGGTATGGTCAGTCCCACCTCGGTTGAGCAAATACTGGGTCAGCGCTTTTTTGCACAATGAACCAAAGTTGCGTTCATTGCCCTTCGTTATCTCCGCTGCCACTGCCCACAGGAGAGTCTGATCTTCTGTCCGTCGGGAAAAGGTCACTGAAAACCGTTTTCCACCCATCATGCCCAATGACTGAGATTCATCAATTAAGTTCTTTGCTGTCATCGTTCTTTTTCCTGACATTCCTCCCAACTAAAGGTGAACCTTGGCTGAATAACCTAACTGAACTGAAAAAGTTCATTGGGCTAATCCCTAACCATTAGACCTGATTGACTGACAAAACTTCTCAGCCAAAACCCCGAAAGCCCTCTCCCATCAGGAGAGGGAACCGGAGGAGCGGATCGGCTCCCCTCGCCCCCTGGGAGAGGGGTTGGGGGTGAGGGCGTACAACTTTTGTCAGTCAACCAGCCATTAGACAGTAGGTAAAACCCATTTATAAGGTGAGTTCAGTCTAAACCAGAGGTTTCATCTCCCTCAGGGTTCATTTTTTGGGAGGGAGAGATTCCCGGGTGCCCCTCCTTACCTGAAAAAGAGCCTCAATTCATTCCTCGGGTTGATTCTACCCTAAATGAAACACGTTGGAGATTTACAAAAAATTATTATACTTCTAGTCCACACCAGTAATAGGGAAAATTGTCGATTCCATGGGAAGACTTTAAAGCCATTGCTTTGGCAAATTACCCACTTTTCAATAATCCGTGAGTCACCGAAACTAAAATGAATATCCCAAAGGCAAGGCGATACCAAATGAATATCCAGGTATTCCGGGTTTGCAGGAATCTGAGCAGCCATGCGATCGCCCCATAGGAAAAAATAAACGTGGACACAATACCAACTACCAAGGGGAGTAAACTATCAATGTGGAAAAATACCTGTCGTGCCTGATAAAGGGTTGCAATGGTGAGGGTAGGAATGCCTAACAAGAAAGAAAACCGAGCTGCAGTCTGTCGTTCTAACCCTAACAACAAAGCAGTGGTCAGTGTGGCACCAGAACGGGATGCACCTGGAATTAGAGCCACCATTTGACCCAGTCCTACTATTAATCCATCTTGAACGGTAAGGGAGGAAAATTGCCGCTGTCGTCGTCCAATGGTCTCTGCCACTCCGAGTAGGAAAGACATTACAATTGACATCCAGGCAATTACAACTGGACTTTCTGGTAACTGATCCTTTAATAAATATCCCCCAACCAAAGCCGGAATTGTACCAACCCCAATACCCACCATTAACTTCCACTCATCCCGCTGCCAATTTCTGGTTTGGATGGCGTGCCAACTGCCACTACCAATATGACGTAAGTCCTTCCAAAAATAAAGGATAACAGCGATCACACTCCCAAATTGAATTCCATCGATAAAGTATTTTTCCCCAACCTGATTCCAATGTAAAGCTTCCGTGAAAATTAGCAGGTGGGCAGTACTACTGATAGGCAAAAATTCAGTAACCCCCTGAACTAGCCCTAAGGCGATCGCCTGTAATAAGGTAGTTAGGTTAACTGTTAAATCAGTCATGGGTATAACCAGTTAAAGAACTAATATCATCCGTTGAGGCTTACCGTTCAGAACTAAACATTTCGTTCCAGCAACTGACCAGTTGAGCGTCCGGGTAAGGGACCCCGACGATTGGATTGACAGGAGTTTACTAAAAACGCAACCAAATGGGTTAAGTAGTCATTACTGTAAGGGGAACCCTCTTGCTTCATTTCATTGCTGAGATAATCTAAACTTTGTTGTAACGTTAACTGGGAACGATAAAGAAGACGAAATGCTTTCTTTAGTGAAGAATAAATATGACTTTTTGTACTTTCTGCCAATCCTGCCCGTTTAAGACCAACCAGATTGAGGGAACGTACCCGCCCGGGATTACCCTCCACCAGCATAAACGGAGGGACATCACGGTCAATACGACTCATCCCCCCCACCATCGCTAGTCGTCCAATATGGACAAACTGATGAACCCCCAGAACACCACTGATTCTAGCCATTGACTCAATGTAAACATGACCCGCCAATGCAACGCCATTGGCGATAATCACCTGGTCTTCCAAAACACAATTATGACCAACATGGGCATAGGCCATCAATAGGTTGTGATTTCCTAAAACCGTTGCTTCCCCACACAGGGTGGCTCGATTAATGGTCACATATTCACGGATTAAATTGTGATCGCCAATTTTGACTAAGGTGAGGGAACCATCATACTTGAGGTCTTGGGGTTCCAGACCAATTGCCGCGCCAGGGAAAATGCGGTTATTCGCTCCAATTTCGGTCCATCCATCAATGACCACATGAGAAGCAACAATGGTTCCCGAACCAATTTTTACCCGTTCCCCAATCACCGTATAGGGACCAACTTGGACGGTGGGATGGAGTTGGGCACCGGCATGGATAACAGCAGTGGGATGAATCAATGTAGGCAAGCAGTACACTCCATTCGGGTCTGATCAATCTAAACTTCAAGGTTAAATTTAGTATCCAGAATACCAAAAGAAGTGATAAATCACTTCTGTCTATCCTCATTTTCTAACGTCACTGAAATAAATAATCGGTACTCTGGTTACTTACATCCTACGCTACCAACGAAAACATTAATTCCCCTTCAGCTACGAGGTGACCATCTACCGTAGCATGGGACTTCATTTTACCAAATCGTCGCTGTTTAACCACTAACAACTCAGAGGTGATCACCAGTTGGTCACCGGGGATAACCGGTCGTCGGAATCTGGCTTTGTCAATTCCGGCAAATACAAATAACCCACCCTCCATTTCTGACATTTGAGTTAAAACCACCCCGCCCACCTGTGCCATTGCTTCTAAAATTAATACACCGGGCATAATAGGACGACAGGGAAAATGTCCTTGAAAATGAGGTTCATTTAAGGTCACATTTTTAATTCCCACCGCTTTCTCATTTGGTATGAACTCAACAATGCGATCGACCAATGCAAAGGGATATCGGTGGGGTAACAACTTTTGAATTTCAGCTGTATCCAAAACGGTTGGCAACAGAATAGGTGTGGACATGGATAACACAATAAAATAATAATAAAAAATATGTAACTGGGGAGAAAATCTCTTATAACTCCAAACTCAGAGTCCTATACGCCTGATTGACTGACAAAACTTCTCAGCCAAAACCCCGAAAGCCCTCACCCTAGCCCTCTCCGATGGAAGAGGGAACCGGAGGGGTGGATCGGCTCCCCACGCCCCCTGGGAGAGGGATTGGGGGTGAGGGCGTACAACTTTTGCAGTAGAGAATTTGATTGATTCATCTATTTCTCTAACCTTTAGGACTTCTATCATCACAACCTTATCAAAATTGCAATCATATCTAGCTCCTTCCCAATACTAAGGGAAGAGTTACCTGATTGTTATTGGATTTTAATTCCGTCTTAAACCGGAGTGGTATGATGCTACCCCATCAACTGCGTTAGCGAACCCTTTAATCAACGTGAGTACATCTCAGTTTTGTAAATTTGCCCCCATCCCTTCGCCTAAAATGGGCGGGATCAGGATTGAAGTCCTTCTCCCTGTTTGGGAGAGGGGTTTAAGGTGAGAGATGCACCCATCAACGTTTTGTTTTTGTGACTTCTAGCACCATAAAGACAACTGGAAAACACTTGGATCAACTCTATCATGTCCTGCATAAGTTCTGGTTCAAAAAGAACGTTTTCGGTCGGGACAGCTATCCCACGTTACTTAGGATCCTAGGTAGTAAGATCCATAACCACTAGGACTTCGCTCAAACTTTGGTTTCCCTGAATCAGACCACCTTCTTATCGCGGTTCTCATTCGGATGAGGTACAGGTCAGTTGACCAAGTCCATGAGCCGCATGGCTTCTCTCACTTAGGGTGTACCTCATACGTTCAGGAACCGCTATATCATTGCTAGACTACATCAGGATTTCTGCCATTTTAATTAGTATTTCCCAACAGGTCTACCATAAAACCATGCTTTATTATTTCCAGCCTGCCTGGTCAGCGATACGAAGGGCTAAATTATTATTTTTCCCAAACACGGCTGCATTGACTGGATCTTCAATAAATCGCCCATAACGAGCCACAGTTGGATCAAGGGGGGTTCCTGCAACCACAGGGTATTCGTTATTTCCTTGAGATAATAAAACTTGAGAAGTTCTACCCACTAAATATTCCAGAAACCGTATGGCTGCCCCTTGGTTTTTGGATGTTTTCACCAATCCAGCTCCACTGATGTTCACATGGGTACCCCGTAAGCGTTGATTGGGAAAAAATAAACCCACACTACGGGCGATCGCCTGTTCGTCTGGTTTGATTGATTCAGCTAGTCGAGCTAAATAATAGTGATTGACAAAGGTAATGTCCCCTCTACCAGAAGAGACCAATCGAATCTGGGCGGTGTCATTCCCTTCCGGTGGAATAGCAAAATTACCAACAATTCCCCTAACCCACGCGGAAGCAGCTTTTTCCCCGCTAGCGGCAATAATCGCACCTAATAGAGATTGATTATACACATGGGTAGAGGAGCGACTCACCAACCTGCCTTTCCATTTACCACTCGCTAAATCTTCATAGGTGGAAAGTTCACTAGGGCTTACCTTACTTTTGTTGTAGACTAACACCCGTGCTCGCTTGGATATACCAAACCAATGCCCTGACGGTTCACGCAAGGAAGGGGGAATGGCTTTTGTTAACACTGATGAACGGACGGGCTTGAGTAAACCAGCCTCTTGGGCACGCCATAGCCGACCTCCATCCACCGTCAGTAAAATATCTGCGGGGCTGTTCCCACCTTCACTGCGAATCCGTTCAATCAACTTATCAGCATCCGCTTCCACCCAATTGACCCTGATACCAGTCTCAGACTGGAAGCTTTGATAAAGCTTGCGATCGTTGTCATAGTGACGGGCTGAATAAACATTGACAACCTTATCTGTTTGGGCATTGAGCACCCCCGGACGAAATAATTGCTCTCCAGCAATGGACAGGATGGCAGCAGCACCCGATAATACCAGGGATCGTCTTGTGGTTTTCATCATGAATTTATTGCGAATAATTACTATTAAACTACCTTAAGTATAATAGTAATTTTTGTCAATAGGCATTTGAAAATATTTTCCTAGTGCAAATTTACTAAAATAATCTTACTTATTTGGCGCTTTGTTGCCACTCCCTCCCCGTAGTGGTAAAAAGGGAGTTATTTATGAGGGTTGGTAAGGTCGTTGCCCCCAGACAATTCCTGTCCTTGCTTGTTTAGGGATACCATGTTTACCGACAAATTGGGTCTAAAGCCCCGCCGTTTTAAGCCGGCTTTTTTTACGAACATGGTCAAACATCATCCCATGGCTAAGTCCATATCCAATGCTGCAATGCTGGGGAGCAGATCACCGCTACTGCTGATGAGAAATGTGATGCAGCCAGTGAACCTCTATGAATCAGTAATTAGAATCCCCGCGCCTTTTCGACCGGGGAGTATGTAAACGATGGAAATGGTAATGAAAATATCAATTCTAGCTTTATTTTAATAAGATTAATTCCTAGTTAGAGGAAGGGTATTTGCCATTATCAAAGACAAGGTAAGCAAGGTATCGCTGGGATAAAACCGCAGGAGAAAGGTGAAAATAAGCTGATAATTCCTGAATGTGACGGGTTGTACTGATGATTACCCCCAAAATATCAGAAACAATAGATTCTGTTTTGAAAATTGGTACTAACTCTTTTTGCTTAAGTCCCCGCAATATGCTCTCGGGCATGGGTAACCGCTGCGATCGCCTCTGCATCTCCTCGATTAAATCAATCAATTCACAGCGTATTACTACTATATCTATCAATTATCTATCAATCCAGGTT
>CAIUCS010000063.1 GCA_903897715.1 uncultured Synechococcales cyanobacterium | reverse complement strand
TCTACACTAAAGGTTATTTCTCCCCGTTCGGTTCTCTCGATGGCTAATTCGTAGACATGGAGACTTATCTCTCGACAACCTTTTGCACTATCAATTCATCGACCAGTTCTTGCGGAGTCCAATGACTGATGGGGCGACCATCCTTCTCTGGCGGGTCGCAGGCAAGGGCATACAAAGGAACTTGCCCGTGGACTGTCAAGATTTACCCATGATTCTCCAATAAATTAATGTTAGACTCATTCCCTTTCGTCATTAGTTTCTGTTAATTTAACGGGAGTAAGATTAACTTAGAAGCGGTAATACCATGACAATTGGCGAATTTAAACCTGGGTTAGAGGGGGTACCAGCTACCCTTTCTAATATTAGCTTTGTGGATGGACAAAATGGAGTTCTGGAGTATCGAGGAATTCCAATTGATGTTTTAGCTCAACAGAGTACGTTTCTTGAAACTGCTTACCTACTAATTTGGGGACAACTGCCTACTCAGTTAGAACTAGCGGAGTTTGAACATGAAATCCAGTACCATCGCCGAATCAAATATCGTATTCGGGATATGATGAAATGTTTTCCTGAAAGTGGACATCCAATGGATGCACTACAAGCTTCGGCCGCAGCTTTGGGGTTATTTTATGCCCGTCGAGATTTAGACAACCCTGCCTATATTCGAGGTGCAGTAGTACGGCTACTGGCAAAAATCCCCACTATGGTGGCAGCGTTTCAGCTCATTCGTAAAGGGAATGATCCAGTTCAACCCAATGATAACCTCAGTTATTCAGCTAACTTCCTTTATATGCTAAACGAGCAGCAACCTGATAGTATTGCTGCCCGAATTATGGATATTTGCTTAATATTACATGCTGAACATACCATCAATGCCTCCACTTTTTCGGCAATGGTGACTGCTTCCACCCTCACCGATCCTTATGCAGTAGTGGCATCTGCTGTGGGCACCTTAGCTGGACCATTACATGGCGGAGCAAGTGAAGAGGTCATCTTGATGCTTGAACAAATTGGTTCAGTCGATCGCGTGGAAGCTTTCGTAGACCAAAAAATTGCACAAAAGTCTAAAATCATGGGGTTTGGGCACCGGGTTTATAAGGTGAAAGACCCGCGTGCAACGATTTTACAAAAACTAGTAGAACAATTGTTTGAAAAGTTTGGCAGGGATGAATATTATGATGTAGCCACTACTTTGGAACACGTTGTTGCTGACCGAATGGGACATAAAGGGGTATATCCAAACGTAGATTTTTACTCTGGCTTGGTATATCGGAAATTAGGTATTCCTACTGATTTATTTACCCCCGTGTTTGCTATTTCTAGGGTAGCGGGCTGGTTAGCTCATTGGAAGGAACAGATTGGAGAGAACCGAATTTTCCGTCCCACTCAAATTTATACCGGCTCCCACAATAGTCCCTATGTACCTATAAAAGAACGCATTGATAGTTCCACAAATGGACTGGGTACTTAAGCTAAGGCTGGTGGTCTAGCATAGAGTGTTTTATTGCCACTCTTGCCATAGATTAGGTTTATTGACATCCTCTTTTGAGGATTCCCAGTTCCAACCCGTGGGGGCTACTGAGGGGTAGGGATCATCACCAACTACCCCGCATCAGTGTTTTGCACTGACTCCCTCACCCATTAACGCCGAATTTCCCCATTTCACTTTAAATGTAGCAACTTTGTACCATCATAAGTAGAGCTTCAACGCCATTATTTTGGGGTCATTGATTGAGATTTTCATAATTGGGATAGGGGGTAATCCCACCTACCCGGTCTAAGGGCCAGAAACGAACGACTGCCCTCCCGATAATATTGCCCCTTGGAACGAATCCCCAATAATGGCTATCATAACTTTGGTTACGGTTGTCGCCTAATACCAGGTATGCGCCCCGGGGAACAACCGAGGGACCCCATTGATATTCTGGGTTATCGGCAATATAGTCCTCTGTTAAAGTCTTCCCATTCACATAAACTTTACCATTCCTGACCTCTACAGTTTCCCCGGGTAATGCAATGACCCTCTTGATAAAAGCATCTTTGAAGTTTTGACGAATTAGTTCATCGGTGGGGTTAAAAACTACCACATCCCCCCTTTGAGGAGACTCAAATCGATAACTGACTTTATCCACAATGAGGCGATCGTTAATCTGCAAAGTTGGTAACATAGAACCCGACGGAATATATCTGGCTTCGGCTACAAAGGTACGAATCCCTAGTGCTAAAACAATACTCAGGCCAATTGTTTTTAGCCCCTCTAACCAAATATTTTCTGACTTAGGGGATGAAAGTTTAGTTTGTTGTTCTTTATTCATTACAATTCTGACCTTTTTATAGTAAATCTAACATTTAGTGGAACTTTTAGAAAATTTTCCCAAATTGACCCAAATTAAAAATTGCATTTTTATTTTAAGTGGTAAATCATGGATTGCTCTCCCTTCCCTAAGCAACCGAGTCTGAGTTTAGATAAATATTTGTGAGATAGCAATTTGTCCAGAAAAACAGATTTCCACATCAGAACCAGGGGTGCGATCGCGTTTACCATAGTCTCCGATATAACTAAAACTATCCCCTTCTTGTTGGTAGGCAACGGGTAAGGGGCATGGACAAGGCTGACAAAAAATGATGGTGGGTTTTGGATCATTGGGGGTTAAGTAAGGCAAATTGACATTCCAAAAACTACCGGGCTGAGGGGGTTGGCGCAGTAACTCAGTTAAAACGTGTTGGGTTAAAAGCTGTGTATACTCCCAATTAATTGGTTGGTTTCCCTTACGGTATTGGGAAATGGCCATGCTAGGAATACCATGGAATGCAGCTTCTCTTGCCGCTGCCACTGTTCCAGAGATATAAATATCTGCCCCTAAGTTGCCACCATAATTCACCCCAGAAATGACCCAATGAGACTGGCTGAGTTGAGAGTGTTGAGTAGATATTCCTAAAAAATGATGGAGAGCGATTCTAACACAATCAGCCGGGGTGCCGGTAATGGCATAGGCATGGGAAGACCGATGGCTAATTTGAATAGGATGTTGGGTAGTAACCTGATGACCACAGCCTGACCATTCTTTCTGGGGAGCTACGATTAAGGGGGGGTGGATAGCATCATTGTTATTCACTGCCTGTATTAAAGTCTGCAAGCCTGGTGCATCAATCCCGTCATCATTGGTTAAAATTAGCATAGGAGTTGGGTGAAACTATAAGTACAGCTTCCCTGAAACCAGGGTTGAAATGTAGCCCTCATTAAAAAACTTGTATTTTTCAGTACGTCACGATGGTATACCATCACAGTCGCAGGTATAGTGTAGGTGTTCACACTCTACCACCCCATTATACTTTGACTCCATTTCCCACTCAAACTCAATCCAACGATTCAAATGTTAAAGATATTTTTGGACGGATTGCCCCAGTCTATGATGAATTAAATTTTTGGTTAAGTTGGGGGCAACATGGAGTTTGGAAACAGATGACAGTGGACTGGAGTCTGGCAAAATCAGGGAATTTATGTTTAGATTTATGTTGCGGCAGTGGGGATTTATCATTTTTATTGGCAGAGGCAGTGGGTAGAAAGGGCAAAGTGGTGGGTGTGGATTTTGCTGCTCCTCAATTAGAAAAAGCAGTTGAACGGGCAAGGTTGTATTATCCTTCCTTCCACTTCGATTGGATTGAAGCTGATGTTTTAAGCCTTCCATTTCCCTCTGAGCATTTTGATGGTGCCACCATGGGCTATGGTCTTCGCAATGTTAGTAATATTCCTAAATCGTTAACAGAATTATGGCGGGTTCTAAAACCAGGGGCGACTGTTGCTATTTTAGATATGCACCGAGCAATAAATCCCTATGTTTATGGGTTACAACAATGGTATTTGGCTAATGTGGTGGTTCCTGTCGCCCATCAATTCAATGTAGCTGCTGAATATTCCTATATTGCCCCTAGCTTGGAACGATTTCCTCAGGGTAAAGAGCAAGTGTCTATTGCGAAACAGGTGGGTTTTCACAGGGCTGTCCATTATTCTATGGCAGGAGGAACCATGGGGGTATTGGTGTTGGGGAAATAAGTCAGAGAATAACTGTGAAATGGGAAAGACTGATCGAAGAACAATATAATAGCAATCATTAATCGATGAAGTTTTTGGGATTTTGGTTCTGTCTCAAATTCATATCAATTCTCATTACAAAACATTACCTAAATCCCTTGGAACCTCGTTCACGCCTCCCAATGAAATAGCGGGCGTTGCAGGATACAGTATGAATCATGAAGGGAACAGGACAGAAGGGTCATGAAGATAATGAATCAGCAACCGCACAGAATAACGCAACATATCTACAGACTTGGAATAGCAGAAAGTTTTACGGTGCAATCGTGCCAGATAGTGCTCCCTCAACTCGCGTCATGGAAGTCT
>CAIUCS010000062.1 GCA_903897715.1 uncultured Synechococcales cyanobacterium | reverse complement strand
CCTTCTTCTTCAAATGTAACCCGGATACGTACACCTTGTCGTCCTCCACCAACAGTGTTGGGGTCAAATCGCCACCGACTGAGGGCATCGAGTGTTTCGCGATCGGTCAGTGGATCGCCGCTAGACTGCCGC
Organism: uncultured Synechococcales cyanobacterium; assembly: GCA_903897715.1. GTDB lineage: Bacteria > Cyanobacteriota > Cyanobacteriia > CAIUCS01 > CAIUCS01 > CAIUCS01. Next base: position 12,095 of record CAIUCS010000062.1, on the reverse strand, counting down.
AACTGTACATTAATGACTTTACCATCTGGGGCAATATCATAGGTGACGCGAGGACTACCCTCCGATCCTCGATATCGGGGTTTGGGACACATTAAACAAACTGGATTGCCTTTAGCCCCGCTATTGGAAACATTCCCATCGGATCCACTGCCCTTACCCTGAGTTGAATGAATCCCCGTAGCCGTACCAAGACCAGTTCCTCTCACGGAAGAGCTTTGATTGCCCGATTGTCCCATGTCTGAGGGCAAGCCTTCCCGTTGTAAAGTACCGGAGCCAACGAAGGCGGTTCCAGGGAGAATAGCCGTTGTTAAACTTGGAACTGTCATTGCGGTGTTTCCAGTTACATTGCCAGTTGTCGCAACAGATTGGTTCGACTGAAGTACTCCTGAGGATGGTGAGGGAGACACAGCCGGTTTTGTTTCTGATAGTCCCTCTGGTTTTGGAGTGCTATGGGATGGGGATGGTGAACGGGTAGAAGCTACAGGGTTTGATTCTGTTGGAGGAGGTGTGAGTGCAGGATCATCATCAAACTCTGAACCAGATGAATGTATCTCAGTAATGTGCAGGTTTGCAAATTCTATCGTCGATGGAGTTGCTTGCTCATTGTCTATCCTAATTTCCACCTCAGTTTTATTACGGGGCGATCGCCCCGTTGACAGGGTACTGATGCCAATCGCCAACAGGGAACTATGAACAATGATTGAAGCCAATGCACTATATCCTAGAACCCGTCTCATCCTCTGATGTTCTTTTTGCCGTTGGTTGTGAACTACATCTGTTTTGTCCATAAAATCAGGTTTTGGATAGAATTCGCAATTCTTAGCAATTTTGTTTTCCAACAATCCAGTTTTACAAGATGTCTTTTGACATCACACTGACTTCCATGGTTTTCTCAAGGCTGGGCTTATGCAAGTCCAGCCAGTGAGTCAAGCATTTTGGCTCCATCATTGATGTGTGTGAGGATTGGGTTAAACATGACATTTAAATTATCACTTAAATTTTCACTAGTAAGCCTGTTGGTTGGTTATGGAGTGTTGTTCAGCATACCGATTCAAGCTACTGAAGTATCTCCCAATTTAGACCATGTTGTTGATACTGAAAACCCAACTACTCCCTTATCCAATACTCTACAATTACATCAGTGGGATCATCCCTTAACAAGGGCAGAGCAATTATTAGCTTATCCATTTTCGCCTAACAGGATAAAACTCAACCGGGTTAGTCAGAACTCCCAGTCCATTCCGTCCAATCCTGCCGATGGGGAAGAAACGGAGGAAGAAGTTGTCGTTGAGGGGCAAAATCAGCCTAGGGGAACCTCCCCCATCTACATTATAAACGGTGAAGGGCTAGATAAACAGGGCATTAATAGCCTAACAGAGGCTCTACGGAGTTTACCTGGATTTGCCATCAACGATACAGGGTTTGGAGCAGATGTCCACACTGGGTTTTACTATCGGGGCACTACCATTAACCAAAATACAATTTTACTAAATGGTAGACCAGTTGGTAGTAATGTCAGTACTTACCACGGAGCCACTGACCTGAATACGCTCTTGACGGGCAGCATTGAACGGATTGAACTATCAAGTGGTACGGCTTCCACCTTGTATGGTTCTGAGGCTTTTGGGGGTATAGTCAACATCATGACTAAAGAGGTAATTGGTCCAACCCGATTTAATCTGATGGCACAAGCCGGGTCTTACGGTCAGCAGAATTACCAGGCAGGCATTGCCGGTTCGGTCAATGCGTTGAGTTACGCAGTGGGATATGAACGATATCAAGCTGACAACAACTATCCGGTGCCTGTTGGTGCTGCGAACCGAGGTCCCGATGGACAATTGTTTAACGGGGATACGACCGTTGAAAATTATTTTGGTCGGTTTACCTATCAGATTGACCCCAGTAATACATTAAAACTAGATGCCTATGGAATCACTAGCCGAAAAGGGTTGCTCTATTTTGGATTTCCCTTACAAAACGATCGCCTGAACCATGATTGGTTAAATCTTGGACTATCTTGGACTCGGTTGATTGGGGGCAGTGACGACTCGGTGTTCACCACCAGTGTGGGCTATAATCGCGATTATTTTGACACCTATGGACCAGCCCAAACAGTCTTCTCCCGTCGTGGCAAGCTAGACTCCCAAGGCATAACCGCCAGGCTTGAACATAATTGGAAAGTGTTGCCCTTTTATACGGTGCACTATGGGTTAGATTTACGCACTGAAAGCTTGGCAGGGGAAACCATTAGCACTGTTCCCACCCTGTTGCGGTTCAATGAAACCGAAAACCGCGATCGCACCAATACTGCTCTGTTTGTCTTAAATACTTTTAAGTTAGTTGACCGGGTGCAATTTGAAGTTGGTCTGCGGCAAAACTTTAACACAGACTATGGCAGTTCGGCTCATCCCAGTTTCGCCTCTCGTTGGGAGATTACACCTGATATAGCGTTGCGTGGCAGTTGGGTTTCCGTTCGTCGTAATCCTGGTTTAGATCAGCTTTATTTATTTGATACTGTTCACAACTGGTTACCCAACCCCAATTTGCAGGCAGAAACCGGATCGGCGTGGACAGCAGGAATCGACTTTAAACTGACATCAGTTTTGTCAGGTCAACTGTCTTACTTTGGGAATAGCCTAGACAATCGGATTAGTGTGGTCGCTGGTCGTTGGACTAACGTTGGGTTGGTCAACACGAATGGCTTAGAAGCATCGCTGCGCTGGCAAATTTTGCCGCAACTAACAGCTTTGATGAATTATACCTACACCAATGCCCGGATTGAAAGTGGGGTAGAGCAAGGCTTGCAATTGAGTACAATCCCATTTTCAGTGGCTCAGTTTGGCATCAGCTATGAATGGGATGGGCTACAACTGAATCTCTATGCTAATTACAATAGTGGTTCCCGTCGTGCCCTCTTCAATGTTCCCGGGGTGGGCACCCGTGAATTTTCTCCAGATTGGTGGAATCTAGATTTCAATCTGCGTGCGCCAATTTCTCAAAATCTGGACCTGTTAATTTATTTAGAAAATTTGGCTGATGTAAGCTATGAACGGGTGAATCGGATCTATCAACCAGGGATGACCTTCCGAGCAGGTTTATCAGTTAATTTTTAAGGTGGTTGAGAAGGGAAAGAGAAAAGGTAAAAAATAAGCTCTCCTAAATTATTGATAAATAAAGTTTTGTGTGCGGTTGCCCTACCTCTTAATACAGTAATTCCAAATTCAAATTTGGATGGCTCTGAAAGTTTTATTCCAAGAGGACTTTGCAATTCTTTATAATCTGGGCGATCGCTGAAATGACCTATCATCCTTCTGAATTTGGAACTGCTGCTCTTAATATAAGACACTTGACTTTACTCTAAACTCTTGATAAGATGAATGTTTTGTAGTATTGCCAGTGGTGGGCATGAAAGTTAGAGCATCTGTTAAAAAAATTTGTGAAAAGTGCCGCGTTATTCGTCGTCATGGTCGGGTAATGGTAATTTGTTCAAATCCTAAACACAAGCAGCGTCAGGGTTGATGGGTTTTAATTTGATCAAATTCCCGAGATTGATTCCGTTCACTGGTAACTCTCTGGAATCCAGAGGAATTGTCAGATATTTGGATAGGAGCCACAAGCCAAGTCATGATCCATGACTGGTTTTTTCCATATCCAATTAAATACTCTGGATAGTCTGTTAATTGGAGGAATAAACTTTTTATTCAATTAACGATTCTATTCCAAGGTGAATTTATTGATTTTGGGAACACTGGTTCCAACTTACGAATACTTAAGAATACCTTAATTGCACATAAATGGAGAGATAAGAAGTTGGCACGTATTGCTGGGGTAGACCTGCCAAGGGATAAGCGGGTCGAAATTGGTTTAACTTATCTATATGGGATCGGACTAACCCGTTCCAAGGAAATTCTCGCTGCAACCGGAATTAGCCCAGATACACGAGTTAAAAACCTAACTGATGCTGAAGTAGCGGCATTAAGGGAATTTGTCGAAAACAACTTTCAAGTAGAGGGGGATCTTCGACGTTGGGAAGCCATGAACATCAAACGCCTGATGGATATTGGCACCTATCGCGGTCGTCGTCATCGATTAGGTCTGCCAGTTCGTGGACAACGAACTCGTACTAACGCCCGTACTCGACGGGGCGGTCGTAGAACTGTGGCTGGGAAGAAAAAACCTGCTGCTAAGAAATAGAACTCCTAGCTAAATAATTGAGCTTTACCCATCTGATTCTAGTATTAAATTTCCCTTAACTTCCCATAAGTAACTCAAGAGATTGAACATATGGCACGACAACCCACCAAAAAAACCGGTCCTAAGAAACAAAAACGTAATGTTCCCAGTGGAGTGGCTCATATCCAATCCACGTTTAATAACACAATTGTCACAATTACAGATGTCAGCGGTGAAGTAATATCTTGGGCTTCTGCTGGTTCCAGTGGATTTAAAGGTGCAAAGAAGGGGACTCCTTTCGCTGCCCAAACTGCTGCAGACAATGCTGGACGCAGGGCGACTGAACAAGGAATGCGTCAGATTGTGGTTATGGTTAGTGGTCCTGGAGCAGGACGTGAAACAGCTATCCGAGCTTTACAAGGAACTGGTTTGGAAATCACCTTGATTCGGGATGTCACTCCTATCCCTCACAATGGCTGTCGCCCCCCTAAACGGCGACGGGTTTAAGGATGTTGAACATTTATGTTCTATCAGACTTTGTTGGTATGAACTAGATTCTGATCATTCTTGGAAACGTCCGTTTAGTCTTGGAAATTCCTAGCTTAAAATCCTAAGAATTAAAGTTAACTTTTTTTGAAGGTTAATTGATCAATTTTGGTATTACCCCATGGCTGTGCTGATTCGGCATTAACGCCAATGGGAAACGTTCATTATGAGGCGGCGGTAATATCGCTGCTAAGGGAGAGAAGGAGGGAGGTATCTCTGTGGCACAATTTCAAGTTGACTGTGTAGAATCTACATTGGCTAAAGACCAAAGCCAATATAGCAGGTTTGTGATAGAACCATTGGAACGGGGGCAGGGGACTACGGTTGGCAATGCCCTGCGTCGTATCCTCCTCTCCAATTTGGAGGGTACCGCCGTAACTGCCGTACGAATTGCAGGTGTGAACCATGAATTTGCTACCATACCAGGGGTACGGGAGGATGTGATGGAAATCCTCTTAAATATGAAAGAAGTTTCATTAAGGAGCTATTCTCCTCATCGGCAAATTGGTCGATTAACAGTTCCTGGACCAGCGGTGGTAACCACTGGTCACTTTGACTTACCGTCTGAAGTGGAAGTAGTCCACCCGGAACAATATATTGCGACTCTCTCCCCTGGTACAACCTTGGAGATGGAGTTTCATATTGAAAAAGGAAAAGGCTATCACTCAGTGGATCGCACCCGAGATGAATTATCCGTGGATTTCCTGAAGATTGATCCCGTATTTATGCCCATTCGCCGAGTTAATTATCGGGTAGATCAAATCCGAGTGGGGGATAATTTAGAAAAAGATCGTTTAGAAATGGAAATTTGGACGAATGGTAGTTTAACTGCTCAAGAAGCCATGAGTCAGGCGGCAAGTATTTTAGTTAGCTTGTTTGAACCGTTGAAAGATATTTCACTGGAACTCAGCAAAGAAGTTGCCTCCTACGACGATGACCCGACCAACCAAATTGCCATTGAAGAGTTACAGTTGTCAGTGCGTGCTTACAACTGCCTGAAGAGGGCTCAAATAAATACTGTTGCGGATCTCCTTGACTATAGTCAGGAAGATTTGTTAGAAATTAAGAATTTTGGGCAAAAATCAGCGGAAGAAGTTGTTCAGGGTTTGCAAGACAAATTAGGAATAACCTTACCGTTGGAAAAATCTTCAAAACGTAACTAACGTTTCAACATAGCGCTTGTTTTCAGTGTGTTTTACTGTCAGCTTTCTTTAGATTAAAGTGATCAGTAAAACCAGCTCGTCCCATGGGGTCTTCTTTTTTTCTCCTTGTCCAAAGATGTCAAATAGAAAAAGTAAAGATTTACCTTCGTACACACCAGGTTAAAATTATAAGTCTTGCCAAATTTTTAATTTTGGAATCCTATAGGTTAGTTTTATGCGTCACCGTCGTCGAGTCCCTCAACTGGGAAAACCCGCAGACCAACGTCGTGCCCTCTTAAGAGCGCTGGCAACCGCAGTTCTTCGTAATGGACAAATTAAAACCACTTTGACCCGTGCCAAGGCTGTTCGTCCAGAAGTTGAACGACTTATCTCCCTGGCAAAGGATGGATCCTTGTCTGCCCGTCGTCAAGCGTTAGGGTATTTGTACGATAAACAACTAGTTCATGATTTATTTGCTGAAGTCACTGAACGATATGCCCAACGTCAAGGAGGATACACCCGCATTCTCCATACCATCCCTCGACGAGGGGATAATGCGGAAATGGCAATCATTGAATTGGTTTAATCATGGCTACACCAACCACCCAACGGGTTGCTCTGGTAATTCAATACCTGGGTACAGCCTTTCATGGATGGCAGCGCCAAGCCGATGGGCGGACGGTGCAGGCAGAAATTGAATCAGCAATTGCTCAAGTGATTGGTAAATCCGTGACCATTCACGGGGCAGGACGCACTGACGCAGGTGTGCACGCATCGGCACAAGTTGCCCATTTCAATGCCCCTGTTCATATTCCCGGTCATCGTTGGACAGCCATCCTCAATAGCCGACTGCCTGAGGATATATTAGTACGGGGTTCAACCTCTGTTCCAGTAGATTGGCACGCCAGATTTTCGGCGTTATGGCGACGATACCGTTATACTTTATATACAGATCCTATTCCCAACTTATTTGTACGCCCATTTTCTTGGCATTATTACCATGCTCCCATCCAACCAGAGTTGATTCAGGAAGCCCTCAATCCTCTCATTGGGTGCCATCACTTAGCCGCATTCCACCGCGCTGGCTCAAGTCGACCTCATTCTTGGGTAGACGTTCAGGTTGCTGAATGTTATCGCCAAGGTTCATTTGTCCATATTGAAGTCCAAGCTAGCGGTTTTTTATATGGAATGATGCGCCTACTGGTTGGATTGTTAGTTGAAGTAGGGCGAGGGTTACGAACTCCATCTGAGTTTACTGATCTTTGGTTCCATCAACGGCGGAAGGATGTTAGGTATGCCGCCCCCCCATGGGGATTATGCTTGGTTAGGGTGGGTTATCCAGACTTTCCCCTACCCTCTAGTGTATGGTTTGATACTTTCCCAAAATTTGTTTTTTCCCCTTTCTCTCATTCATTCTAATTTTTAATCCATTCAATCCATGAATAATAAAACACCACTGCCGGTACCACAAACTATGGAGCACCAATGGTTTGTACTGGATGCTACCAACCATCGACTTGGACGGCTTGCTAGTGAGGTCGCTATCATCTTACGTGGTAAAAACAAGCCTGAATATACCCCTCATTTAGATACGGGTGATTGTGTCATTATTATTAATGCTGAAAAAGTTGTAGTGACTGGCAAGAAGAGTACTCAAAAACTCTACCGTCGTCATTCTGGACGCCCGGGTGGTATGAAGGTGGAAACCTTTACCAGATTGCAAGCTCGACTCCCGGAGCGGATTATTGAACATGCGGTTAAGGGAATGCTACCTAAAAATACCCTTGGTCGCCAATTGTTTACCAAGTTAAAAGTATATGCCGGTCCTGAACATCCCCATGGTGCTCAAAAGCCTAAAGTTTTATCAATTCAGACAATCCCAGGAGGAAATAATTAATGTCGCTTACAGATCAAAGTGGTCGTGCCGTTTATTGGGGGACAGGACGACGGAAATCATCCACTGCCAGGGTTCGTTTGGTTCCAGGTTCAGGCAACCTAGTGATCAACGGTAAGGACGGAGATGGTTATTTACAATGGAATCCAGTTTATTTAGCTAACGCTAAGGCACCTCTGGAAACCCTAGGACTGGAAAAAGAATATGACATTCTGGTCAATGTCCATGGGGGGGGGTTAACGGGACAGGCAGACTCCATTCGATTGGGAGTTGCTAGGGCTCTTTGTGAATTGGATCCAGAAAATCGTAAACCGTTAAAGGTAGAGGGGTATTTAACCCGGGATCCCAGAGCTAAGGAACGGCGTAAGTATGGACTACGTAAAGCCCGGAAGGCTCCTCAGTTTTCAAAACGCTAATTTATCTGCCGGGTTCATTGGTTCCTTTTGATTAAATTTCTAACAAAAAATGGAGAACAATTTATGGCTAAAGCCAATATTCACCCTACTTGGTATCCTCATGCCAAGGTTTACTGCAATGGCGAAGTTGTCATGACCGTTGGTTCGACCCAACCTGAAATTCACGTGGATGTGTGGTCAGGGAACCATCCCTTTTTCACAGGTACCCAAAAGATTGTAGACACGGAAGGACGGGTGGAAAGGTTCTTACGAAAATATGGAATGGGGAGTGCGGATTCGGTTACTGTTAAACGATAACCGTTGGTAACCGTTGTTATTGCTAATCTAGTTGCTGCTCCTGCTAAATCCCATGGTCGAGTCCTATCTGTTAGAAAAACTTAAGTCCGTTGAGCAAACTTTTAATGAGTTAACTCGACGATTGGCAGATCCGGATGTTGCCAAGGAGCCGAACGAATACCAACGGGTTGCCAAGCTCCGTTCTTCATTGGAGGAAGTTGTTACCACCTATGAATTATGGAAAACGGTAAGCCAAGATTTGATCGGAGCAAAACAGGTATGGAAGGAAGCATCCGGGGACCTAGAACTCAGGGAAATGGCAACTGTTGAAGTGGAGAATTTAGACCATCAATTGAATGGTCTAGAGTATCGGTTGAAAATTTTGCTACTACCCCGTGATCCCAACGATGATAAAAATATCATGTTAGAGATTCGAGCGGGTACGGGGGGAGATGAAGCTTCCATTTGGGCTGGTGACTTGGTGCGAATGTATTCCCGTTATAGTGAGTCCCAAAATTGGCGGGTTAAGTTAGTCAGTGAATCATTGGCTGATCTGGGGGGATTTAAAGAGGCAATTTTAGAAATCCAAGGGGAACAGGTATATAGCCAACTGAAGTTTGAGGCTGGTGTGCATCGGGTTCAACGGGTTCCTGTTACTGAGGCGGGAGGTAGGGTTCATACTTCTACTGCTACGGTGGCGGTAATGCCAGAAGTTGGAGAGGTGGAAGTTCATATTGAAGCGAAGGACATTGAATTAACGACAATGCGGTCGGGGGGTGCGGGAGGACAGAACGTCAATAAAGTGGAAACAGCCGTTGATCTTTTCCATAAGCCTACAGGGATTAGGATTAAGTGTATGGAAGAACGATCCCAGCTACAAAATCGGGAACGAGCGATGCAAATCCTGCGAGCTAAACTGTACGAATTGAAATTACAAGAGCAACAGGATGCCGTTACGTCCCAGCGACGGATGCAGGTGGGGACTGGATCCCGTTCAGAGAAGATTCGTACCTATAACTATAAAGATAATCGGGTAACGGATCACCGTTTAGGGCAAAACTTTACCTTAACCTCGGTCTTGGAGGGGGACTTGGAAGTGATTATACAGTCCTGTATTACCCAGGATCAGCAAGAACGATTAGAAGAGATGGCGGCTGAAAATACCCAGATTGCCTCCGTTGTGGGATAAATGATTCGGTACCTTCATCGTTACCTCCTAGGCACTACCACCGAACCTAAGTCAGGAGAATGTAATCTTTACTTTGTATTACACAGACCCACTTACCCCATCACAGCTTACCAAAAAATTTTAGCTTAATTCATCAAAAACAAATATGGAATAGTGAACTGCCCCTAAATGAATGGTATAGTTCATCATTTAGAGGTAATGAAGTCTATGGAGAAAAGGCTGTGACCAAAACAGTCCCTTATTTACTGGTTGGATCTGTTGAATCCTATAGTGGCAAGTCAACGACAATTTTAGGGTTAATCCATCAGTTGCAACAAAAAGGATTGAATGTTGCCTATGGTAAACCCTTAGGTACATTTCTGAGGGAAACGGAATCTGGAATTTTAGATGAAGATGGGGAGTTCGTTGCCCAAATGTTAAGATTATCTCCCCCCCAAATCTGTCCCATGATTTTGCCGTTAGACCCGTTTACGATCCAAAAACGGTTATCTGGCGTTGATCAAACGGACTATACCCAACAGTTGAGCCGGTACTTACTTCAAGACTGGGGTGATTTGGTGGTCATTGAAGGTGCAAGTAACTTGGCTGAGGGGGTTTTGTTTGACCTATCCCTACTGCAAATGGCTAATCAATTAGATGGGCGAATTTTACTAGTCTGTCGATTACCCCCAACTCTCTCCGTCGCCTGGTTAGTGATGGCTCAACATCATTTGGGCGATCGCCTCCTGGGAGTACTGATTAATGATGTACCCCAAGAGCAATTATCAGATGCTGAACAGATTGTCCGTCCCTATTTAGAACAAACAGGCATCCCGGTATTGGGAATATTACCTCGGAACAACTTACTTCGTAGTGTCAGTGTCGCTGAATTAGTCGAACAACTCCATGCCCAAGTACTATGTTGTAGTGAACGACTGGATCTCATGGTTGAAAGCCTTAAGATTGGCGCTATGAATGTGAATGCCGCCTTAAAATACTTCCGTCAAGCTCAAAATATGGCAGTAGTGACTGGTGGAGATCGAGCTGACATTCAACTGGCAGCAATGGAGACTTCTACCCAATGCTTAATCCTTACCGGACAGTTACCCCTAGACCCCCAAGTTCTTAGTCGCGCCCAGGAATTAGAGGTGCCAATCCTATCGGTGGACTTAGATACCTTAACCACCGTAGAAATCATTGACCGCACCTTTGGACAAGTACGTTTACATGAACCAGTCAAGGTGGAGTGTATTCAAGCCATGATGCATCAACGATTTGACTGCGATCGCCTACTATCCTTATTATCCCCATCCAATGCAATAGGGATCAGTCCCATTAACTGACGGATCCTAGTGTTTGAACAACGCTTACTTTTAGGATGAACTCATCCTTTGCGTGCAGTGACTGACTAACGTACTCAGGGCAAACCTGAACTTTCAGTCTTGGTACTGTATTCGTTCAAAGTGTCAAGATGCCCATTTCTCAGGTTTTTTGCGGGTTAACTAACTTGTTTGATCAGAACCTATTTACAGTGTATTAAACAGTCCAACTCTCCAATATACGAATGACAGTCATTCTTCCGATTGACCCTATTGGGAATCAATCGTCAAAAAATAAACATCAGATCTATTTGTAAACCATTACAATTACTGCAACTTATTTAACCCATGACCTACTGTCTTGGTATCTTAACCAATAGTGGTTTAGTAATGGCAGCCGATTCCCGCACCAATGCAGGAGTTGACTACATTTCCACCTATCAAAAATTATTTGATTTTTCCTCCCCTGGCGAACGGGTTTTAATCCTATGTTGCTCTGGCAACCTGTCCATTACCCAGAATGTAATTGCCCTACTAAAAAAAGACCTGAAGCTACCAGAAGATACCAACCTGCATACCCTACCCACCTTATTCGAAGTGGCGCGCTACATTGGTAGCAAGATTAGGCTAGCCCAGGAGCAGGATCGTACCTGGATGGAAAAAGATAAAATTGATGTTAAGTGTAGCTTTTTAATGGGGGGACAAATTTGTGGAGAAGAGCCGGGGCTATACTTGATTTACAGTCAAGGTAATTGTATTCATGCCACCCAAGAAACCCCATTCTTACAAATTGGTGAAACTAAATATGGTAAACCAATTTTAGACCGTACAATCACCTATGAAACCTCCCTCAACCACGCTGCCAAATGTGTTCTTTTATCCCTAGATTCAACAATGAAGTCTAATATTTCAGTTGGTCCCCCAATCAATATTATTCTTTACAAATCGGATACTTTCAAAATTCAACATCAACTGCAATTGCCCTTAGGGGATCCTTATTTGGCAAAAATCCGCAAGTCCTGGGAATTATCAGTCAAAGAAGCATTTGCCCTGATGCCAGATATTGAATGGCAGACTGAATCTAATTCATCCGGGAATGAAGTTTTCATTGACTAATAGTGGGTTAACCCTAAATCGGGGTTGTCATCCGGATTATTTTTT
>CAIUCS010000061.1 GCA_903897715.1 uncultured Synechococcales cyanobacterium | reverse complement strand
CAGAGTACATCCTAGTTTTGCAAATTTGCCCTTATCCCCCAACCCCATCTCCCATGTTGGGAGATGGTTGACGAAATAGTAGACCGTTCAGAACGACCTACAAAAACCGTAAGGTTCATCTTTACACACTCTCATGGCATAGTGGGAGAAGGGGATGGACAAAACTAAATTAGCCTCTTACCATTTCTTATAGGGTAAAAATTTACCTGACATAGTAACTTTAACTCGATCTCCCTTGGGATCTACTTCTTTATCAACATTTAATGTAAAGTCAATAGCACTCATAATACCGTCACCAAACTTTTCATGAATAACAGCCTTTAAGGGCATTCCATACACCTGCATGATTTCATAAAACCGATAGATTAACGGATCAGTGGGAACAACGGGACCTAAACCTTTTACTGGATATTCAGTCAATAGGGGAATCACTTCAACACCCAGTTTCAGGGTTTTTACTAATGTCTCAGCTTCATCAATGGATGCACTAGCCTGTCCATAGAATAATGCTGCCACCCAAACTTCATCTCGTCCAATTAACTTACCTAAGTCGGCAAAACTCAACCCTTCAGTTGATTTAGCTGCGAGTAATAGGGATGGCAGATCGTTAGTTTTCATAATTTCTCCTTATATCTCATGACCATAACTTAAATTCGAGATTCCTCCACAGCACGAGCTTCCTGCACTAAATGATGCTCCATTTCAGCCTTTAGTGAGTGATAGTGAGGATATTGATCCAATTCATCACGATGGCGCGGACGAGGAAAAGGAACATCTAAGATGCTCACAATCCTTGCAGCAGGACCACGAGACATCATGACAATTTGATCTGATAACAGCAAAGCTTCTTCAATGCTATGGGTAATCATGATCACAGTCTTCAGTTCCTCTTGCCAAATACGCTGAATTTCATCTTGCAGATAACTACGAGTTAGGGCATCTAGAGCACCAAAGGGCTCATCCATCAATAATATTTGTGGATCAATTACCAATGCTCTTGCTAATCCTACCCGTTGTTTCATCCCACCGGACAGTTCATGGGGATGCTTCCGTTCAGCACCATCTAGCCCCACAAGATTAATATATCGCTGTACGAGTTTTCGTTGGTTAGACAAAGGCATACGGGGATGAACCGTCTCAACAGCAAACCTTATATTATCGGACACAGTCATCCAAGGCATCAAGGCATAATTTTGAAATACAATCCCCCGATCGGGACCAGGACCTCGAATGGGTTCGCCATTAATGAATACAGAACCAGAAGTTGGCTGGCTCAACCCAGCTACAATGTTTAGTAAAGTAGACTTACCACAACCAGACGGACCGATAATTGAAACAAAAGTATTAGATTGAATCTGAAGGTTAATTCCTTCCAGTGCGATAAAACCAAGGGTTGAACGTTTCAATCTCCGGTCGATCCAATTCTGCTTTCCAGGGAATATTTTCTGGACATTTTCTAATATAACTGGGGTTGTAGTTGCAGGTAAAGCGGTATGAGTTTCAGAAGAGATGGTCATACTTTTCTCCCAAATGAAACTAAATCCTGCCAAAAGGCAAAAAACCGATCTAATACAATTCCCACCATCCCCACGACCACTATGGCAGTAATGATGCTAGTTATACTCAAGTTATTCCATTCATTCCAAACAAAATAACCAATGCCTGTTCCACCGATTAACATTTCGGCGGCAACAATTACCAACCACGCAATACCAATGCTGATACGTAATCCTGCGATGATGTTAGGGGCAGCAGATGGTAACACCACCTTCCATACAATTCGCCATCGGGAGGCTCCTAAACTGCGGGCGACATCTAAATAATTGGGGTCAACATTGCTAACCCCAAATTTTGTATTGATCAGGGTAGGCCATAAACTGGTAATGGCAATTACAAACAAGGCAGTAGCCTCAGAGTTTTTCAATAACCCCAGACCTAAAGGTAACCATGCTAATGGAGAAACTGGTTTAAGGAGTTGGATATAGGGATCTATTGCTTTTGATAAGACCTTGGATAGTCCTATATAGACTCCCAAGGGGATGGCAATTAGTGAACTGATGGTAAAACCAAGGATTACTCGGCGTAAACTAACAAGTAACTGCCAACCAATACCCTTGTCATTGGGACCATAGTCATAAAATGGATTTGAAATCCAACCCCATAGTGCCACCAAGGTGGCACTGGCAGTAGGCATTAATTCAGCAAAAAAACCTAGCCTTGCCCCTAATTCCCAAATCCCTAAAATAACTACTAGAGATGTAATAAAAATTAGAGTTGCTTGTAGATTTTGATCCTGATACCAAGATATACTCTCGGAGCTAAGGTTAGATTTAGATGAGACTACCATGGGTTCTAGTCTTAAACTCCATACTTGGTTTTTTGTGCCTTGATATAAGCAGTTGCATTTTTAGGATCAAAAGTATCAAACTTTAACTTCTCTACCCGCAAATCTTGATTGGGGGGAGTTTGTTTAACTTCTTTAGCTAAAGTACGAGCAGCATCAGTTAAAAAAATCTGATCAGCAATTTCTTGATAACGTGCCCGTTGAGACGGAAGAAAATTCCACCTCACCATCTGGGATGAAATCCAGTATGCAAAGCTCTGCCAAGGATAGGGATCAAAATCAATTCGATTGGTATCCTTGCGGGTATTACCTAACCCATCTTCAAATTGTCCAGTTAAAACGGCGGTCACCACAGCCTCAGGTTGATTCAAAAACTGCCGGGGGGCGATCGCCTTGGCAATTCTGGAACGATTAACAAGATTCCGGGAAAATCCGCAGCCGTCAATTATTGCCTTGTTAACTGCTCTAAAGGTGTTGGGATGGGCATCAATCCATTTCTTGCTTGCTGCAAAAGCACAGCATGGATGACCAGTCCACAATTCCTTACTCAACATATGAATAAATCCCGCTTTTTCGTACACAGCCCGTTGATTGAACGGATCAGGCATCAACATGGCATCTAATTCACCAATAGAAAGTTTAGCAACACTATCCGGAGGTGGAACCGGAGTGATGCGTACATCCTTGTCAGGGTTTAGACCACCTGTAGCTAAGTAGTAACGAATTAACAGATTATGCATTGAATAGGGAAAGGGAACTCCGATGCGAAATCCTTTAAAATCTGCAGGACCCTTAACCTTTCCTTTGTGTTTGTTGGCAACTGTAATTGCCTGCCCATTAATATTTTCAATGCTGGCTAGTCGAATGGGAAATGTGGTTGAACCTAACCCCAATGAAATAGAAATCGGCATGGGAGAGAGCATGTGATAAGCATCTAACTCCCCAGCGATGGCCGAATCTCGAATCGCAGCCCAGCTTGGCATCTTTACCAATTCTACGTCTAATCCGTATTTTTGATAGAACCCCAAGGGTTTTGACATCAGGATAGGAGTTGCACAAGTTATTGGAATAAAGCCAATCCGGAGCTTAGTCTTTTCCAAAGGTCCACTGGGCTTGCCTTGACCATGGGCAGTCTCAGTGGCTTGAGTCGAAATACCAAACGCTAAAAGTCCCGCTGCGACCGAAATTTGTTTAAGGAATTGCTTACGACTAAACGTTCCTCGTTGCATGGTTGTCCCTAGAAACTCTGTGGCTTGCGGTCCAAAGGCTGCTGCCAGTGCAGCATCTAGCCCCCCTGCCTCTTGGATTAATTCTTGACACAACTGTCGTTTCAATGGATCAGAACCAGCTACATTATCCAGAAACAGGGAATCAAGCAGTTCAGATTGAGCAAGTTGACGGGCATGGTCTACAGACTCAGAAGTATAAAGACCCATCTTCACTAAATCATCAATTAATTCAGCAGGGGTCTGAGGCATATCTTCCATACAAGACCAGTGGTCTTGAGGCAAATGATCGCCACCGCATGGACAATTCAATTGAAAGTTGTTAATCTGGGGGGAAATCCCTGAAGAAAGATTTGGGCTTAAGACAACCATATTTCAATCCAGAATTACTTATGTCTAAACTGTGTAATTTTGAAGCTTTATTTTCTGTATT
>CAIUCS010000060.1 GCA_903897715.1 uncultured Synechococcales cyanobacterium | reverse complement strand
CGCTCGCTTATTGGGGGGAGAGGGGCGATCGGGTACATCCCAATTTTCCATCCCTCACCCTAAATCCCTCTCCCAGAACGGGAGAGGGACTTTGAATCCAGTTCCCCTTCTCCCTGTTTGGGAGAAGGGGTTAGGGGATGAGGGCAAACTTATAATTGAGATAATCTGGGGGCGATCGCCCTTTGAGCATTGAATCTATCTGATGCAGGCGATCGTTGGTTTGTGGGTGAGGGAGCGATTCTATGGCATCTTCTTTTTAGTTCTTTCATCCTTTCTAAGGTTTGTTCCCTTTAGGTTTTCATCTTGAAGACTAATGTAATATTCCTTGGTGCCCCGAGTATAGGCATCGCAAAGTATGGCGACATAGCTTGGAAGTGGCTATCAAAATCAAAGGTTCACAGGGAAATCGCTGTATCAAATGGCTCAAACCTGAGCATCCTTATACTGGCATCAGCGACCAGAGTGACGTTCACGCCCATCACAATGAAGCAAACAACAGTGCCTTGAGAAGGAGGTGTAGCCCATATCGCCGTAGACAAAACCTGTATACTAAGAATACGGAGGGATTACAAAGAGCAGTCACGGTACAACCCTTAGTTCACAAGTAAGACCTCATGTAGGCTTAGGTAAGTGCCAGACTCCAGCTATGGCGATGGGGTTATATCATCGACGGATTTCTATACCGGAGTTGCTATCATTACGGGTCTTTTCTGCTCTCACGCCTTAACTGACCAGTGCCCTTCTCTTTTTTGACACTCTCAATCCTTATTGAACTGAAGATTTTTAAGTCTTTGACATCATTTGTTCCACGAAATTAGTATAAACATCGCCTCTGAGAAATTCTTCATTTTCTAAGATTTTTTGATGGAAATTAATTGTAGTCGGTAAGCCGATAATTGCACATTCCCCAAGAGCTCTTTTCATCCGTTTAATGGCAGCAGTTCGATCATGACCCCAGACAATTAATTTGCCAATTAAAGAATCATAGTAAGGAGGAATTTCATAGTCTGTATATACATGGGAATCCATTCTTACCCCTGGACCACCTGGAGCGAGATAGCCACTAATGCGTCCGGGATGGGGACGGAAATTGTGATCTGGATCTTCGGCATTAATTCGGCATTCAATGGCATGACCATTCCATTTGACTTGATCCTGGGTGAGACTAAGTTTTTCCCCTTGTGAGACTCGGATTTGTTCAGCAATCAGATCCAAACCCGTGATCATTTCCGTCACTGGATGCTCTACTTGGATTCTGGTATTCATTTCCATAAAGTAGAAGTTGCCAGATTTATCCAGCAAAAACTCAACTGTGCCAGCTCCAACATAGTTGATAGATTTTGCTGCCATCACTGCGGCTCTTCCCATTTGTTGACGTAATTTTGGCGACAGTGCTGGGCTTGGAGCTTCTTCTAATAACTTTTGATGCCGACGTTGGATGGAACAGTCACGTTCGCCAAGGTGAATTACATTTCCATGACCATCAGCTAAAATTTGAAATTCAATATGGCGAGGACGTTCAATAAACCGCTCTAAATAAAGTCCCGGATTGCCAAATGCTGCCTCAGCTTCACCCTGAGCAGCCAAAAAAAGCTTCACTAAGTCAGATGGATCATGAACAAGGCGCATTCCTCTACCCCCTCCGCCAGCAGTTGCTTTAATCATGAGTGGATAACCAATTTTTTCGGCGATCGCCACTGCGTCCTGTTCATCTACTACTAAGCCATCACTTCCCGGAATGGTGGGAACTTTTACCTTTTGCATAGTTGCTTTGGCACTGGACTTATCTCCCATAGAGCGAATTGCATCAGGGGTGGGACCGATAAAAATCAGACCATGATCTGCACAAATTTCAGCAAATCGGGCATTTTCTGCTAAAAAACCATAACCTGGATGGATTGCACCTGCGTTATGGGTCAAGGCCGCCGCCATGATGTTGGGAATATTGAGATAACTTTTACTGCTTGCAGGTTCCCCAATGCAGACTGCCTCATCTGCCATTTGCACATGTAATGCATGGCGATCGATGGTGGAATGGACTGCTACGGTAGAAATACCCAATTCTTCACAGGTGCGAAGAATTCGTAAAGCAATTTCTCCCCGATTAGCAATTAAAATTTTGGAAAATCGCATTTCATTTGAACTCAGTGAGTGACCTGATTACCTGAAATCCATGACAATCATGATCTAATCCATATATCTCAATCAATCCTACTATGTTGAGGGCATTGCAAATAGACTATAACAGAAGTATTTGTATAAAGTATTTGCGGGAAAAGAGTTTATATGAGGGGGAAGGGATCCGAACTTCACCAAAACCTTTGTATGGGTCTAGGGTAGTGGGTAGATGCTCGTAGCATATCTTCACCTACCCCGAAAAAAGAACACAAATCAGTAACCCAGAAAATCAAAAAAACATTCTTTAGAAATTCATAGTTTACTCTTCGGGTAGTGGAAAATATGATTTTAAGCAATACTATCAATCCTTCTTGATAGAATTCCATTTAGTTTTATGAGCAAAAGTTGTAAGGAGTAATTGTCATGTCGGAGTCAAAACGAGCATTGATCACTGGGATCACAGGGCAGGACGGCTCCTACTTAACTGAATTATTATTAGATCAAGGTTATGAAGTACATGGCATTATCCGTCGCACTTCCACCTTCAACACTGATCGCATTGATCACCTCTATGTTGATCCCCACGACGAACAGGCTCGTTTATTCCTTCACTATGGAGATTTAACTGAGGGAGTCACCCTAAGACGAATTTTAGAAGAAGTTAAACCTGTGGAAATTTATAATCTCGGGGCTCAATCCCATGTTCGAGTCAGTTTTGATTCCCCTGAATATACCGTTGATGCAGTGGGCATGGGAGTATTAAGGCTCTTAGAGGCTATTCGGGACTATCAACAACGAACGGGTGTTGAAGTCAAGTTTTACCAAGCTGGATCTTCAGAAATGTTTGGAAAGGTTCAAGAAGTCCCCCAACAGGAAACTACTCCATTCTATCCCCGTAGTCCCTACGCATGTGCAAAAGTTTATGGACACTGGCAAACAGTTAATTACAGAGAATCTTACGGTTTATTTGCCTGCAATGGAATTCTTTTCAACCACGAATCCCCCCGTCGTGGAGAAACCTTTGTCACTCGGAAAATTACCCGCGCCGTTGCTCGGATTTTAGTAGGTTCCCAGAGAAAATTATATATGGGAAACTTAGATGCAAAGCGAGATTGGGGCTACGCAAAAGATTATGTAAGGGCAATGTGGTTAATACTTCAGCAAGATCAACCTGATGATTATGTAGTTGCTACCGGAGAAACCCATTCTGTAGCTGAGTTTCTTCATCTGGCATTTGGATCTGTTAATCTCAAGTGGCAAGACCATGTAGAGTTTGACCAACGATATTTAAGACCGGCAGAAGTTGATTTGTTAATTGGGGATCCCACTAAAGCAAAGAATCAATTAGGATGGGAGCCATCGGTTACCTTTCAGGAACTAGTATGTTTAATGGTTGATGCTGATTTGAAGGCAATTGGACAACCAGGGTTAGATGGAAAAAATCCTGACGAGGATCAAGTCTTTATCAGGCATAATAAATGGTTATCTTAGGGTATTCATTGATTCCATTGTTTAGATTGTATCCGCCTCCATCATTCGTTCAAATATACCCAAACCATGAATAGTCCCAATACTAACCGGAGGAAATCTAATGTCGCGACTCGAACTCAGGGATAAACGGATTGTAGTAACTGGCGGAGCAGGTTTTTTAGGTAAACAAGTTATAGAGCAACTTTTATTGGCGGGAGCTGACCAAGATAAAATCTCTATACCCCGTTCTAGAGGCTGTGACTTAAGAGTATGGGAAAATTGTCAGCAGGCAGTCAATCATCAAAATGTTGTGATTCATTTAGCTGCCCATGTCGGTGGAATTGGTCTTAATCAGGAAAAACCGGCTGAATTGTTTTATGACAACTTAATGATGGGATCTCAATTAATTCATGCCGCTTACCAGGCAGGTGTCCAAAAATTTATTTGCGTAGGGACAATTTGTGCGTACCCGAAGTTTACCCCTGTACCCTTTCAAGAAACCGATCTTTGGATGGGTTATCCTGAAGAAACCAATGCTCCCTATGGGATTGCTAAAAAAGCTTTATTAGTTCAGCTTGAATCGTATCAACACCAATATGGTTTTGATGGCATCTATTTATTACCAGTTAACCTATATGGTCCAGAAGATAATTTTGATCCCCGTAGTTCCCATGTAATTCCTGCATTAATTCGTAAAGTTTACGAGGCTAAGCATCGAGGTGATCAAGAATTAAGGGTTTGGGGTGATGGTAGTCCCACCCGGGAATTTCTTTATGTCACTGATGCTGCCCATGGAATTGTGATGGCGACCCAAAATTATAGTGGAACTGATCCTGTCAATTTAGGTACTGGGTCCGAAATATCAATCCAAACCTTAGTCAATCTAATTTGTCAATTGATGGATTTTCGTGGAGACGTCATCTGGGAAACGAATAAACCCAATGGGCAACCCCGACGTTGCTTAAACGTTGAACGGGCTAAAACAGCTTTCGGATTCACTGCTCAAGTAGATTTGAAAGTTGGACTCAAGAAAACCATTGATTGGTATCTCAATCAGTATTTATGAGACCCAAGAGCTGTATCCTGAATTCCTTCCATAGGAACAGGGAATAAATCTTTTACAAAAGACAATTTGGAAACTGGAACAGCACTATCTAGATATAAATAGAATTGAGCTAAATTCGTGTCAAAGTTTATAAAGGATTCTAATGATTAAATACATTTATCGATTCTCCTCTCTCATTGCATTAACAACTGTCCTCGTTAGTCCCATGCTAATGGCACAACCATCAAAGGCTCAAGCAGTTAAATTTACTTTGATCAATGCTACAAATCGAGTGTTAGAAGAGTTTTATGCTTCACCGCCACAAGTTGATGACTGGGAAGAGGACATTTTAGGGGTTGATGTACTAAATCCAGGAGAATCAGTTGTAATTACTATCGAAGATGGGCGTTCTGATTGTTATTACGACTTTAAGGGAGTACTTGGTCCTGGCAAAGGAGTTGGAAGGGGAGAACTCATTGAGTCAAAGGTTTCAGTGTGTGATGGAGGGACTTACACTTACCGACAGAAATAACTACTCGGCTACAGAAGTACTAGTATTTTTTGTTAATAATCAATCAATTTAGCAAAAAGGGATAATTTAGGGGTTGACAGGGATAGTGAGGAGGGTATAGATTAGTAAATGCGCTCAAAGCGGGGGT
>CAIUCS010000059.1 GCA_903897715.1 uncultured Synechococcales cyanobacterium | reverse complement strand
TCGCCGTTGATCCCGTTCCAGTTCCCGTAAGGGTTTACCCCGCCAGAATAAACGAATTGGGGTTCCCGCAAAACCTAATTCGTTTCGAAATTGTCTTTCAAGATAGCGTCGGTAATTATCATTAAATAATTTGGGATCATTGACAAATAGGGTAATGGAGGGAGGGGTTATAGTAACCTGGGTTCCATAGTAAATTTTACCTTGACGACCCTGACGGGTGGCTGGCGGCGATCGCCATACCATGGCTGCTTGTAGAACTTCATTAATCACTGAAGTGGAAACCCGTCGTCGATGTTGTTCACTAGCCTGGTTGACAATTGTCAGGATTTTTTCTACCCGCTGACCCGTCATCGCACTAACAAATATAGTATCTGCCCAATGGATAAAATTCAGTCGGTCTTTCACCAATCGTTCATAGTCATAAATTGCATTATTATCTTTGTTCAATCAAGTCCCACTTATTAATAACCAGAACACAGGCGCGACCCTCTTCTTCAATGCGTCCAGCCAGTTTTTGATCCTGTTCAGTGACTCCATCAAGGGCATCAATGACTAATAAAACAACATCAGCCTTCCAACATTGAAAGGGAGAGATATGCCATTGTTCAAGCTGTTATAATAGAAATATTACTTGTTATGGAGAAAGACCCGCATCTTATGAATCAACCGATCCGGGCTGTCCAGTCCCCTTATTATTATGGTGATTCCAGTTTTCGTACCCCGCCCCCCGACCTACCCTCCCTTTTATTAAAGGAACGAATTATTTATCTGGGATTGCCGTTAGTCTCCTCGGACGACTTCAAACGACAATTGGGGGTAGATGTGACAAAATTGATTATCGCCCAACTGCTATATTTACAATTTGCCGATCCGGAGAAGCCAATCTACTTCTACATTAATTCTACGGGTACATCCTGGTATACAGGGGATGCCATCGGGTATGAAACAGAGGCTTTTGCAATCTGCGATACCATTAGCTATGTTAAACCCCCGGTTCATACCATTTGTATTGGTCAGGCGATGGGTACTGCTGCCATGATTTTATCCGCCGGAACCAAAGGGTTTCGTGCTAGTTTACCCCATGCCACCGTTGTATTGAATCAACCCCGCACTGGCGCTCAGGGACAGGCAACAGATATTCAAATTCGGGCAAAGGAAGTGTTGGCAAATAAGGCAGCTTTGCTGGATATTTTGTCTAAAAACACTGGGCAAAGTTTAGATAAATTGGCCAAGGATAGCGATCGCATGTTGTACCTAACACCGGAAGAAGCCAAGAGTTATGGCATTATTGACCGGGTTTTAGAAAGCAGTAAGGATTTACCGAAACCAGTGCCAGCCTTCAGCGCTGCTTTGTGAACTGGCATAACCTTTTTCCTTGTGATTATCCTATCCACCAACCATTATCCTATCGATACAATGGATGAAATTATCCGGGTTCCCTATACCATCCCAGGCAGTCCCTACTGGCAATGGGTGAGCATTTACACCCGATTGAATCAAGAACGAATCTTATTTTTAACCCAGCCCTTAACCAGTGGAGTAGCAAATTCATTGGTATCGGCTCTACTATATTTAGATTCAGAAGACCAATCCAAGCCCATTTATCTTTACATTAATTCCAGTGGCGATCCGGTTGCATCGGGAATGACCAATGAATCTGCTGGTATGATGGGTATAGGGGCAACCCTAGCCATCTATGACACAATTCAACATATCAAATCCCCGGTGATTACTATTTCGATGGGACAGGCGATTGGGTTAGCAGCCCTTATTCTTTCCTCTGGTGCCCCTGGTAAACGGGGTAGTTTACCCCATACCATGATTGCCCTCAGCCAACCACGGGCGGGGGCGCGGGGGCAGGCTACAGACATTCAAATTAATGCAGCCGAGGTTTTAGAAAAACGATCTATTCTTTTAGAGATATTCGCAAAGAATACCGGGCAATCCCCCACTCGTCTAGCGAAAGACATTGACCGCACCTTTTATCTAACCCCTGATGGGGCTAAAGAGTATGGCTTAATTGATGTGGTATTAAACCAACCCCCAGCTTCCCAGACGGCGATCGCCCCTGGAAAATAAAATTCCTCAAATCCCCTTTATTTGTTTAAACCTATGCCTATTGGTATTCCCAGTGTTCCCTATCGCCTTCCGGGTAGTCCCTATGAACAGTGGATTAACATCTACGAACGACTATTTCGAGAGCGTATTATTTTTTTAGCTGAAGAAGTGGATGATGGCATTGCCAATGCCATCGTTGCTTATCTTTTATACCTTGATTCAGACGATCCCAGTAAACCTATTTATCTATACATTAATTCCCCGGGGGGGTCGGTTACTGCGGGCATGGCAATTTATGACACCATGCAGCACATCAAATCAGACGTTATTACAATCTGTGTTGGCTTAGCGGCATCCATGGGGGCATTCCTACTTGCGGCTGGCACCAAAGGTAAGCGCCTTGCATTACCCCATGCCCGGATCATGATCCATCAACCATTAGGGGGTACCGGACGGAGGCAGGCTACGGATATTGAAATTGAAGCGAAAGAAATTCTGCGCATTCGGAAATTACTCAACGAAATGTTAGCGGAACGCTCTGGGCAACCCTTGGAAAAAGTTGAAAAAGATACAGACCGAGATTACTTTATGTCTGCCCACGAAGCAAAGGACTATGGGTTAATTGATAAAGTGATTGAGACTGTCTAAAAATGATTGATGCAATTCATTGGAAGAATTTGGAAGAATAATGATGACTCCCTCCCCATCCCATGGTAATCAACCTGAAACGATTCCGTCTATAGAAGTGCCCCTAGGTGATAATGGAACTGAACTCCCCAATCCATCCCATTCACCGGATGGCAGCTATGTTAAACTTGCGATGCGAAATATGGTTAAAAAACGGGGAAAGTCGCTTCAGCATTTTTTATTAACCACAACAGCCCTAGTAGGGCTGTTGGTCGGCTTGTCCTACCTGACCCGCTAATCCACTTTAGGATTTAGGATGGGTTTTGGCTAAATACCGCTGATAAATGGTGATAAATGCAGTGATGGTAACTTGTCTGGGCTTCCTTGGAAACTGACCATCGCTCTAAAGGAGCGAGGTTGGCTTTTCTGCTCTGACATCATTTAGTACAAACCAAACGCAAAGCCATGGATAACTGGGAACAGCGTCAGACAAGAACTTCATAAGAGACAGAGGAACACAGTTCCTTCATTTATCTCCTTAGCGGTCTACCGATCCCATAATTACATCAATACTGCCCAAGATAGCAACTACATCAGCTACCTTCATCCCCCGCAACAACTGGGGAAGCACCTGTAAATTATTAAAGTCAGGGGGACGAATTTTCCACCGCCAAGGGAAAATGGCATCATCTCCAATGATAAAAATCCCTAATTCCCCTTTACCGCTTTCTAAGCGGACATAATGTTCACCCTTGGGAATCTTAAAGGTGGGAGCTAGTTTTTTGCCCAGATATTGATAATTAAATTCATTCCACTGGGACTTTGCTCCTTCGGCAATTCGTCTGGCTTCAAGATTTTCATAGGAACCACCGGGCAAGTTACTCAACGCTTGTTGGATAATTTTCACAGACTCCCGCATCTCCCGCATCCGTACCAGATACCGAGCTAAACAGTCACCAGCGGTTTCCCATTGAATATCCCAATCAAAGTCATCATAACTTTCATAATGATCGACTTTGCGTAAATCCCACTTTACCCCAGATCCACGAAGCATGGGACCGGATAAACCCCAGTTGATGGCATCTTCACGGGGAATGGTACCTACTCCTTCAACCCGACGACGAAAAATAGGGTTATCAGTCACTAAACGTTCATATTCATCCACCTTGGGTAAAAAATAGGTGCAAAAGTCACCGCATTTATCCACCCATCCGTAGGGTAAATCAACGGCTACCCCGCCAATACGGAAATAATTATTATTGATTAACCGCATTCCCGTGGCAGCTTCCCACAGGTCGTAAATCATTTCCCGTTCCCGGAATTGATAAAAGAATGGTGTCTGGGCACCAACATCTGCTAGAAATGGACCAAACCATAACAAATGATTAGCAATCCGGTTCAGTTCCAACATGATCACACGGATATAACTGGCTCGCTTTGGGACAGGGATATCCGCTAATTTTTCGGGAGCATTCACTGTAATCGCTTCATTAAACATACCCGCCGCATAATCCCAGCGGCTAACATAGGGGATGTACATAATGTTGCTGCGGTTTTCAGCAATTTTTTCCATCCCTCGATGGAGATAACCGATAACCGGTTCACAATCGATTACATTTTCTCCGTCTAGGGTGAGGATTAACCGCAAAACCCCATGCATGGATGGATGATGGGGACCCATGTTCAAAACCATGGGCTCAGTTTTAGTTTCAATAATTGGCATAGGTTGGCGATCGCATCCCAAGGTTAGGTATTATTCGTATCGCAAGTCTTTTCTATTTTGACATATTCACCGCCAGAAAGAAGGGATTTTTAAGGGTTTTTCAGTGTTACTTCCATTATTTCCCATAGAGGAGTTGCGGACAATTATCCTGGTAAAGGATTAGGGGAAAGAGGGGGAGGAGCAAGGGTTAGGTTTGTATCCGTCGGATTTAATTTACCGCTGCGAAACCCTTCTAAATCCAAGGTGACATAGCGAAATCCATATCCTTGAAATGTAGCCACCAATTCAGCCAAATCAATGTTAGAGACAAAATCAACAATTTCATCCGGTGGTAATTCTATCCGAGCAGTTTCAGCATCGGACCGCACCCGTAACACAGGGTAACCCAATGTTCTTAGGAAATACTCAGCTTGACCCACCCGGTTTAATTTTTCCACAGTAATGGATTCACCATAGGGAAACCGAGAACTCAGGCAGGGTTGGGCTGGCTTATTCCACCACGGCAAACCTAACTGCTTTGCCAACTGTCGCACTTCTAATTTTGTCATGCCAACTTCGGCTAACGGGGAACGAGCACCCCGTTCCAGAGCTGCCTGAATTCCTGGTCGATAATCTTGGAAGTCGTCAGCATTAACTCCATCCACCACATAGGGATACCCCCATTGGGCTGCCAATGGCTTGAGGGTGTCATGGAGTTCACTTTTACAAAAATAGCAACGGTTGATGGGGTTGGCAGCATAGGAAGGGTTATCAACTTCGTGGGTTTCCACTAATTTATGGGTAATCCCCATTTGAGTTGCCTGAATTTGAGCATCTTCTAAATCCTTCGGCAACAGGGAAGGGGAAACAGCCGTAACGGCAAGGGCACGTTCGCCTAAAACATCAACCGCAATTTTGGCAACTAATGAACTATCAATGCCACCTGAGTAGGCAATAAGTGCCCGTTCCATTTCAATGAATAAATTTTGGAGGTGCCGTAGCTTTTGGTCTAATATTGGGTTCATACTTAAGTTAAGTGGGTTTTACCGTAAAAATACCCGAACTGGCTGTCTAAATTTCATTCACGGGAACCCTCACCGGAGAAACGTGAGCAGTTGGAAGAGGAATTAATAACGGGGAAAAGTAATGCTGAATCCGTTGGAGGGATTGGGTTCCTCCACACAATAGAACTCGATCGTTTGCCTGTAAACCGGCACTGCTGTCAGGGAAGTTCATTAAACAATGGGCACGCCAGATTGCTTGAATATGCACTCCATACTGGCGTAAATCCAAACTTTCCAAGGTTTTACCAACTACAGGGCTATCCCCCAGAATCATCAACCATTGACAAGCATGACCATCCCGGGGAACAGTCACTTGGCTACGGGCTAATTGATCAAACACTGCCAGTTCATCCCCGGTTCCCACCACCAGCAAGCGATCGCCACTTAACAACTGAGTGTGGGCATCTGGATAATCAATTTCTTCACCGGTAGCCCGTTGGATTGCCATTAAACTAACCCCAGTCATCCGACGGAGGTTTGCTTCTTCCAATGTCATTTCAACTAAAGGAGAAGAAGAGGTTAGGGGATACCAACGACTATTTAATTCTTGAACAAACGAACGAAGGTCTTGGGCTACTTGGGCAGGGGGTTGTTCGGGACGAAAATCTAGGTAGTGGCTATTGCGAATGGACTGGACATCGTGTTGGATGGTCATCATGGGAAAACCCATTCCAGTGAGTAAATGGGTTGCCAATTCCAGGCTGGCTTCAAATTCCGGTTGTACTACTTCCCGTGCCCCTAATTGGTAGAGAACTTCAATATCTTTATCCTGATTAGCCCGTACCACCACGTCTAAATCTGGAGAAAGTTGGAGGCATCGTTTCAAACATAATCGAATAGTCATTGGGTCTGGTAAAGCAATTGCCATCCCTTGAGCTGATTCGATTCCCGCCTTTTCCAACACGGGTAAACTGGCAGCATTACCATAAACATAGGGAATACCTTGGTCGCGCAGTTGTTGAATCACTTGTTCTGATTGTTCAATCACTGTCACAGGTAAATTGCGATCGCGAAACAACTGGACAATATTACGCCCCATCCGTCCATAGCCACAGACCACCACATGACCCTTCTCTGGGAGATCATCAGCAATTTCCAAGGGCAAGTCGGACTGGGTTAAATAAGGCTTAAACCAGGGGACTGTCTCCGCCCAGGAAACCAACTGAGGCATTAAGCGCAGCAAAAAAGGAGTAATGACTAAGGTTACCGCAGTTGTCCCTAAAATTAACAAATAAACTTGACGGGAAACTAAACCTAAGGATTGCCCTTCACTGGCTAAAACAAAGGAAAACTCCCCAATTTGAGCTAACCCAATCCCGGTTATCAATGCGGTTTTTAGGGAATAATTGAATACTCGTACCAAGGGGGTGACAATTAAAAATTTCCCCACCAACACTAAGGCAACCAACCCCAGAATTAGTTCTAAGTTATTCCACAGGAAGATTGGATCAATTAACATGCCAATGGCAGCAAAAAATAGAGTAGCAAAAATATCCCGCAATGGTTCCACATAGGCTAGGGTTTGGTCAGCATACTCAACTTCTGAAATCATCAACCCAGCTACAAATGCTCCTACTTCGATGGACAAGCCAAGTTGCTGGGTTAAAACCGCAATACCCAAACAAAGGGTGACCACGCCTAACAAAAATAACTCTCGACTTTCAGTGCGAGCTAGAATCCTCAGCCAATGGGGAATCACCCAAATACTAGCCGCAACGGCTAAGGCTGAAAATCCTAAAAAACGCAATAATGCCCACGCTAAGGCAATGCCCAACTGTTCCGTGGGCTGGTCAAGGGCAGGCAACACAGCCAGCATCAGACCCAGGGCAATGTCCTGAACCACTAAAATACCCAGCATCACTTGCCCATGAATACTTTCCGTTTCATTCCGATCCATCAGACATCGAAGAACCACGGCTGTGGAAGATAGGGATAAGATAGCTCCCAGAAAAACCCCTTGCACCGGTGAAGTTACCCATCCCATTCCCAGAGAAACTAAGGTGGTGACCAGTAAGGTAAGGAGGATTTGTAGTGCCCCTCCTCCCAGACTAATGGCTTGCACCTTACGCAATTCAGAAAATGAGAATTCCACCCCTAAGGCAAATAATAAAAACGCAACCCCAAACTGAGCCAAGGTTTCCACCTGAACCAGTTCCTTTATTAGTCCTAAACCCGTAGGACCAATTATAATTCCCGCTGCTAAATAACCTAACAAAACTGGTTGTCGCAACCAGGAAGCCAGAAGACCTCCAATTGCAGCCGCTGACAATACTGCCACCAAATCAATAATGAGTCTAAAGTCTTCAGGCACGGTAGTGGATTATTAATAAAAATTAACGAATGTTCATAAACTTATTTATTTAGTGTAGCGGAAAAAAGGAATCAATGGAAGAATGGCAGGACTTTTTGTCAAGGAATTAGCGTAATTGTCTCGCTCAGTTATTTGGTTTCCATCCAGTTTTGTCCTACATGAATGTCAACGACCAAGGGAACACTGAGGGAAAGAGCAGTTTCCATGGTGTTCTTGATTTTTGGATGTAAGCCTTCCCAGTGATCGGGTGCTACTTCAAATACCAACTCATCATGAACTTGGAGTAAGGGATGGGCGTGGTCATGATGCCAAAGGGGCTGCAACGTTACCATGGCCACTTTGATAATATCGGCACTGGAACCTTGAATGGGCGCGTTTGCAGCAGCCCTTAACATCTGGGCATCATAGGGATCCCGTAGTTTCAGGTTTTCAATGTCGATGGTATGGGGGTCTGCACCCCGTAGACGTTTGAGGGTATCACTATTAAAAGTAAAGTAACGCCGTCGCCCTAAAATGGTTTCAACATATCCTTGGGCGATCGCCTCCCGTTGTTTTTGCCGTAAAAAAGCGAACACATTAGAGTACCGTTGATTAAAACGATCCATGAATACTTTAGCATCCCTTAATGGCACCCCTGATGCTTGAGCCAATCGCTGTGCTCCCATGCCATAAATCACGCCAAAATTTATCGTTTTAGCTAAGCGACGTTCTTCAGGAGTAATGTCTTCTTTTTCAAACAACAATTGGGCAGTAACCCTGTGGATATCCCCGAAGTTGTGATAAGTCTCCAGGAGGATGGGCTCTTGACTGAGATGGGCAAGAATCCGCAACTCAATTTGAGAATAGTCGGCTGATGCTAACAACCAACCAGTAGCGGGTAGGAATGCCTTACGAATTTGACGGCTAAACGCAGTACGAATGGGAATATTTTGTAAATTCGGATGGGAAGAGGAAAGCCTACCTGTTGCTGTTACCGCTTGGTTAAAGTCCGTATGAACCCGTTGGGTAGACGGGTGAATTAAAGTGGGCAAAGCATCCACATAGGTGGATTTTAGTTTGGAGAGCATCCGATATTCCAGCAGCAGATCCACCACTGGATGATCCCCTTGTAATTTTTCTAACGTAGCAGCATCAGTTGAATAACCCGTTTTTGTTTTACGGGACTTACGTCGATCCAATTTCAGTGTTTCAAACAAAACCTCCCCTAGTTGTTTGGGGGAACCAAGATTAAAGGTTTCTCCAGCAGCAGCATAGGCTCGTTGTTCAATTCCTAGCAAGTCCTGTTCCAACTGTCGAGAAAATTGTTGCAGATAGTCCCGGTCGATGCGAATCCCCATAAATTCCATCTCCGCAAGAACAGGTTCTAGGGGGACTTCCACTTGACTCAATAATGCTTGTAGTTTAGGGATATAGGCTAAACGTTGTTGTAAGGGGGCAACCAGTTTAAAGGTAGTGTATACATCCATGCCACAGTACTGGGCAACGACCTCCCTGGAAAGATCCGCAATTGTTTTACCCTTAGGAACCAAGTCGCCATAATCCTGACCACTAATTCCCAAGTAGGTACGACCCAGATCACTCAGTTTATGGCTATCCTCAGGATTCAGTAGATAACTAGCCAACATGGTATCAAATAATACCCCCTGCAACTGAACCCCTTGGTAGCGTAGGATTAAGCGATCAAATTTTGCATTTTGTAGCACCTTAGGATGGATAGCCGATTCTAGAATTGGACGGAGGGCATTTAATACTTGGAGTTTAGGCAGGTTGACACCCTCCTGGTGACCCATAGGAATATAAACCACATGGGGTTCATCATTCTGTTGCAGCGCATAACAACACCCTATTCCTACCAAATCGGCATCCTTTGGGTCAATAGCTGTTGTTTCAGTATCCCAAGCCACGGGCAGGTCAGAATTGGTACAATCATTCAGGATTTGGATCAATACCCTTAACTGATCAAGGCTTTCAATGATTTGGGGATGAAATGGGCTATCCATCCCCTTCTCTTTCCTATCATCAGCACTGAAAAACCAGGAGTCATCATCTGGTTGGTCTACTTCGTTTTCAGGTCTTTGACTAGTTGCTGAACCACCCAACCGCTCTTGCCAGTGGTTGATTCGACTCAAAAAACTACGAAATTCCAGTGCTTCTAATCGTGGGATAAGTAATTCAGGTTTGAAACCGATTAAACGGCATTGGGGCAAATCTACCGTTAGGGGAACATCTTGCTTAATGGTGGCCATAAATTGGGAGTGGAAAGCCATTTCCTGCCCATCAATTAATTTTTGTTTGACTGCCCCCTTCATTTCATGTAAGGATGCATAGATTTGATGCAGTGAACTATACTGGGCAAGCAGGCTTACAGCGGTCTTCGCCCCAATTCCCCGTACCCCAGGAATATTGTCAGAAGGATCTCCACAAAGGGCTTTATAATCCACAATTTGGTGGGGATGTACTCCTAGTTTTTCATACACTTCAGTTGGTCCAAACTCATTGGTAACGGCATTGGCATTTGGTTTAAAGGTTGTCGTTAAATAAAGTACACTGATACCCCGTTGGGCATCCACCAATTGAAAAGCATCTTGATCACCCGTTAAAATCTTCACTTGATACCCTTGGTGGCTTCCTTGACGGGCAAGAGTACCTATAATGTCATCGGCTTCATAGGTTTCAGCGGTTACAATTGCCAAGTTCATGGCTTTCAAAATTTCTTGTAAATGATTCAAGTCAGGCAGAAAATCCTCAGGAGCATCTGGACGTCCTGCTTTGTAGGATTGGTCGGCAATGTGACGAAATGTAGGGGTGCCTAAATCAAAGGCAATTGCTAAGTATTCAGGTTTTTCTACCTCTAAAATATCTAGCAAAGATTTAAGAAAACCGTAGCTCACACTGGTGGGTATACCAGTGGAGGTACGCAATCCTCCCTCTCTACCTTTGGCGTGGGCATAGTAAGAACGAAAAGCCAATGAATGCCCATCTACCAAGATGAACTTAGGACGTTGCATAGGTTGGGTGCTTCTAGTTTATTAGGAGGAGAAAATTATTCGGTAGTCCTAAATAAGTAAGGATAGGAATTGGTTGGGGGTTGGGGGGCGAAGCCCCTACCACACCTCTTAAATCCTTACCTTTTTACTACCACCGATGATTTGTTTGATTTAATTATGGCATTACACAGGGGTGGTCAACCCGCCGCAAACTGCCAGGCGGGAATAGAATGCGCCAAGACGAAACCATCCTGACCCATCAATGATTGAATGATTCGATGGGAAGGTTCCTTTGGAATGAGTTAACTGTGGTTCAACGTTTAACCATCCCACTTGCTCAACAAACTTTTGATATACTCCCCATTTGGGTGCTTTGGTTCCCCCTAATTCTGCCCATAGGTGGTATTGCACAAAGAACCCAAATACTTCTTTGCTTGCATCGGACCAAAAGCGATCTAAGGTGATTAAAAAAGTACAAGGTATTTGGGAAATGTCTTCAGTCCGTAACCATCCAAATTGGGTACGCCCAACAATTGCCAACATCAGCCGGTCTGTTTCCTGGTCAGCTTCTAACCACCTTTGGGTCGCTAACAAATCGGTAAGATGGGTGAAATCTAAAGCATCTTGAAGCTTGGTGTTAGGGGGTGAATCTGATGGGGACTGAGAAAACAACTCGTTTTGCTGAGACATAGGCTAAAATCTTAAATCGTTATAACCAATAGATATTCAACTAGACTCAACCTTCATTGGGATGAGTTGGGCTTAGCCAATAGGGCATAGACTAAGGCAATGGTTCCCCCAATTAATCCCCAAATCATCCATGTCCCTAAAGGATACCCTTTCCGCCAAGCCACCACTGCTGCTATTCCGCCAATTAAGCAGTGTAAATTCAGCATAATGTATAAGGCAGGGTCAACGGGTAAGTGACTCATCATTGATTATTCGCAGTAATGTTCTCAAGGATCAAAGAAGCAAACTATACATTAATTGATCAAATATCAACTATAATCTTTTATAATTTTTTTAGGATTAACTAATATATTGCCACCAAATAAAACTATTATCTTACAAATAAAACTATTATCGTAAAATGTGTCAAAATCCGTACAGTTTTAGGGCGGCTTTTTATTTGGCTTTATAATATTTTTTTCTATAGATAACCTGGTTGACTGATAAAAGTTGTACGCCCTCACCCCCAACCCCTCTCCCAAGGGGCGAGGGGAGCCGATCCACCCCTCCGGTTCCCTCTCCCATCGGGAGAGGTCTAGGGTGAGGGCTTTCGGGGTTTTGGCTGAGAAGTTTTGTCAGTCAATCAGATAGATAACTCAGATAAAAAATTCTAAGCTGTAGAAATGATAGTTACAGAAGCCAAGTTAAAACACGGAACAGCTTAGCTCATCAGGAACAAAGCTGTTCGTGGGTAGTGCCAAGGAGGTACTGTTTTTGGGGTAAAGATGAACTGTGCTTAGCGCTGTTCATCCTTACTTGTTTAGGACTAGCAAAGATTTTGATAGAGAGGGTTCATTTCGTTGTAGTGTAGTAATGATCCAAACTATATCAAACCCTTACCAATTGAGTGGCGGATGCAAGCAGAACAGCTACTAGAATTAGCACTCCGCAAGGGCGTTGAGGCAGCAGAAGTCCTTCAATCCCAATCCATTTCCTCGCCAGTCTTATTTGAGTCCAACCGCCTCAAACAACTAGAAACCATTGAATCAGAAGTAACCGCTCTGAGGATTTGGTTCCAAGGTCGTCCTGGACTGGCAGTTGCCCATGGGGATGTTAACTCCCATGACCTGATTGACCGAGCTTTAGCCTTAAGCACTCTGAATGAGCCGGAATATATTGAATTAGGGGGGTCCACGCCAATTTGTTATCCCGATTTAGGTCAGTCAGTGGGGGTGGATAAACTGATTGACTGGGGAAAAGCGGCGATTCACCACATACGAGAAATCTATCCCGAGGTTATTTGTGCAGCTGATTGGGAATGTGAAACTGAAATAATCCATTTATTGAACTCCCATGGATTGGATGCTTCTTACCGAGATACGACCCTAAGTTGCTCATTGGCAGCAGAATGGGTACGAGGGGATGATTTTCTCTGTGTTTCTGACGGTATCACTCAACGGAATACTTTAAATCCGTTTTTCTTAGCACAACAGGTCATCCAGCGGCTAAATTGGGCTCAAGAGAATACGGTGACACCAATGGGCAGAATGCCCGTATTATTCACAGGTAAGGCGGCTGATCTGGTTTGGGGAACAGTACAGGCTGCTTTGAATGGAAAACAGGTTTTAGAGGGTTCCTCTCCTTGGAGTGGACGCATTGGATCCCTGGTTGTTTCTGACTCAATCACCCTATATCAGGAGCCAGATAGGGGACCGTTTAGTTGTCCCTTTGATGATGAGGGTACACCAACCAGAGCAATCAACTTTATTGAAAAAGGGATATTACAACTGTTCTATACCGATCGGGTGACAGGACGACGACTGGGGGATGGGACAACGGGGAATGGGTTTCGACCTAGCTTAAGTAGTTATCCCACCCCTGGACTATTTAATGTTTTAATTGTTCCAGGAGAACGAAGCCTAGAGGGTTTAATTACAAGTATGGGTAAAGGATTAATAGTTGATCAAATCTTAGGCGGCGGAGCTGGGATTTCTGGAGATTTTTCCGTCAATGTGGATTTAGGGTACGGAGTTGAACAAGGAATGATTGTAGGACGAGTTAAGGATACTATGGTATCAGGCAACGTGTATGTTGCCTTAAAAAATTTAATTGAAATTGGCGCTGATGTGGATTGGAATGGTAATTGCTATACTCCCTCTCTCGTGGTAGAGGGATTATCCATTACTGGTAAATCTTAATTTCATTAACGTTTCCATCCCATGATAAAGGGATTGGCAATGCAAACCATCAATTTAACCAAGTAGATTTAACTAAGTAGTTTGCCCCTACCATTACCGTGAAAAACCTCAATTGAGCAGCAACAGTCGGGGAAAAGTATGTTAATAGGTAGCCGCTCCCTCTCCCCTAGGGGAGGAACCAGGGGGCGTAGCCCGCAATCCTCTTTAACGGGGGAATGTGAACGGTTAGCTAGTAGAGTATATAACGTTACATTTAATTATGAAAGTGGAACAATTTTTACTATGAAAGCGATGGTGTTGGCAGCAGGTA
>CAIUCS010000058.1 GCA_903897715.1 uncultured Synechococcales cyanobacterium | reverse complement strand
CCTGACAGTCCAACAGCTTTCATCTCTCTTGGAAGTAGCCGATACGGAGATTGTTAAAATCCTCTTCTACAAAGGCATCTTAGCCACAGTCACCCAAACCTTGGATGTACCCACCATTAAAATGGTAGCTGAGGAATTAGAAGTGGCGGTCGTTACATCTGAGCAAAAGGCTGAAGCCCGTAAAGTAACCGAAATGCTAGATGCAACGGATATGGAATGTCTCCAACATCGTCCTCCCGTTGTTACGATTATGGGACACGTAGACCATGGTAAAACAACTTTGCTCGACTCAATTCGGAAAACAAAAGTCGCACAGGGAGAGGCAGGAGGAATTACTCAGCATATTGGTGCTTACCATGTGGACGTGGATCATGACGGAAATACCCAGCAGGTTGTTTTCTTAGATACCCCCGGTCACGAAGCGTTTACGGCAATGCGAGCCAGGGGGGCACGGGTAACCGATATTGCTATTTTGGTGGTAGCTGCTGACGATGGTGTCCAACCCCAAACTGTAGAAGCCATTAGTCATGCCCAAGCCGCTGAAGTTCCCATTATTGTTGCCATCAATAAAATTGATAAAGAGGATGCTCAACCTGATCGGGTGAAGCAGGAGTTGACAGAATATGGATTATTAGCTGAAGAATGGGGTGGTCAAACCATCATGGTGCCGGTGAGTGCCATTAAAGGTGAAAATTTAGATACTCTTTTGGAAATGATCCTACTGGTGGCAGAAATTGAAGAACTGTCCGCCAACCCTGATCGACCAGCGAAGGGAACAGTTATCGAAGCCCATTTGGATAAATCACGGGGTCCTGTTGCCACTTTACTGATCCAAAATGGAACCCTGCGGGTGGGAGATGTTTTAGTAGCCGGTTCAGTGCTGGGTAAGGTACGGGCAATGATTGATGACCGGGGAGATCGGGTAGACGTTGCTTCTCCATCGTTTGCAGTGGAAGTGCTGGGGTTGACCGATGTACCCGCTGCTGGGGATGAGTTCGATGTGTATATAGATGAAAAGCAGGCACGGGCCATCGCTGATGAACGAATGATTCAACAACGGGACAATCGTTTACAAGTTGCAATGGCATCTCGTCGGGTTACTTTAAATTCCCTGTCTGTTCAAGCGCAGCAGGGGGAATTGAAGGAGTTGAATTTAATTCTCAAGGCGGATGTACAAGGTTCTTTAGAAGCAATATTAGCCTCCTTAAAACAACTCCCTCAACAAGAAGTCCACATCCGCGTACTTTTAGCTGCACCGGGTGAAGTTACTGAAACGGATGTGGACTTAGCTGCCGCCAGTAATGCCGTAATCATTGGATTTAATACTACCTTTGCCAGTGGTGCTCGTCAGGCGGCAGATGGAGTCGGGGTTGATGTTCGTGACTATGACATTATTTATAAGCTATTAGAAGATGTACAAGGAGCCATGGAAGGTCTGCTTGAACCTGAATTAATCGAAGAATCATTAGGTCAGGTGGAAGTAAGGGCTGTTTTCCCTGTAGGTCGTGGATCTGTAGCCGGTTGTTATGTCCAGTCTGGCAAAGTCATTCGAAATTGCCATGTCCGAGTTAAACGAGAGAATAAAGTAATACATCAAGGGTTGCTGGATTCCCTGCGGCGGATGAAAGAAGATGCTAAGGAAGTTAGTTTTGGGTATGAATGTGGAATTGGCTGCGATAGCTTTAACAACTGGGTCATTGGGGATATTATTGAGGCTTACCGAATGGTTACCAAACGTCGTACCCTCTCCACTCGTTAATCAAGGCAGTTCATGCCATCCTTTGTCCGTACCAAACTGGTTCCAAGTTGTTCCTAACTATGTCCAAGCCTCCTGGTGGTCGGTTGATTGTATTTGAAGGAGGAGAAGGGTCTGGCAAGACTACCCAGTTGAATCATGCCTACCGATGGTTATCCAGTCAACTCGGTTCTTCCTCCCTGGTTTGCACAAAAGAACCAGGGGGAACATCCCTGGGACAAACATTACGGCAGGCAGTGTTAAGCCCAGATGCATTTATTTGTCCAGAAGCGGAATTACTACTGTATGCCGCCGATCGCGCCCAGCATGTGCGTACTTTTTTACGTCCCCACTTAAATCAGGGATATTGGATTCTTT
Organism: uncultured Synechococcales cyanobacterium; assembly: GCA_903897715.1. GTDB lineage: Bacteria > Cyanobacteriota > Cyanobacteriia > CAIUCS01 > CAIUCS01 > CAIUCS01. The sequence goes on along the minus strand of CAIUCS010000058.1, from coordinate 28,216 downwards.
GCGATCGCTTTATCGACTCCACCATAGCCTATCAAGGGTATGGTAGGGGGTTAGACTTAAACTTAATCCATCAGTTAAATCAAATTACAACGGATGGGTTAATGAGTCATCTGACGTTTTGGCTAGATTTAGATGTGGAAGTGGGGTTAGAACGGGCTCGTCTACGGGGAGTGGGCGATCGCATGGAAAGGGATGATCTGGCATTTCATCAACGGGTAAGGAAAGGGTTTCAACTTCTTTATGAACACTGTCCCCATCCTATGGTGAGAATTGACGCTAGTCTTGGCGAAACTCAAATTGCTAAACAAATCCAAGCAAGTTTAAAGGATCATTTATTCCCCTGATGCCGCCATCTGAACTGCGGGGTACTCCCACCAGACTGCTCTTAGCGGTTGACGGTGGGAGTAGTCGCCTCATCAGGAACCCTATTGGGTCAACTTGACTCATGGGGCTTCCGGGGAACAAACCGTGATCATCAAAATTGAAATGAAATACAATTATTAGCGGTTTCTCTTTTCAATTCATCTATCCATGGAATCAAATCTCTTTACATCCCTGATTTTGCCCATCGCCTTGGGAACAATGATGCTTGGTATGGGATTATCCCTTGTGCCGGAAGATTTTCAACGGGTGGGTAAATATCCACAGGCAGTGGTCATTGGGCTGGTAAGTCAGTTGTTGGTACTTCCTTTACTAGGGTTTGTAATCGCAAGTCTTATCCCCATGCAACCTCCCATCGCCACAGGTTTAATGATCTTGGCTTTATGCCCAGGGGGGGTTTCTTCAAATTTAGTGACATTTTTAGCGAGGGGAGATGTGGCGCTGAGTGTCACTTTAACTGCAGTTAGTAGCTTGATTACAGTATTCACAATTCCCTATTTTAGCAATCTAGCTAGTCATCATTTTTTTGGTGCAGGCACTGTAGTTGAGTTGCCAATTGGAACCACGATTGGGCAAATTTTTGCAATTACATTTTTACCAATCGCCATCGGCATGGGTATTCGGCAGTTTGCACCTAATTTGTCAACAAAACTGGAGAAGCTAACAAGTATGTCAGCGACCGTACTATTGGCGGTCATTATTGTAGTATTGATAATTAAAGAATGGTTCCGTCTACCTAGTTTTATTGTTGAAGTTGGGGTTGGTGTTTTGCTGCTAAATACCTTATCAATGACAACAGGATTCTATTTAAGTAAACTTTTCAAGTTAAATTATAAACAACAAATTTGTATCAGTATTGAAGTAGGGATGCAAAATGGAACCTTAGCGATCGCTATAACATCAGGCTTACTCAACAATCCCGATATGGCAATTCCTGGTGCAATTTATAGCCTACTCATGTATTTGACTGGATTTGTGGTAATTGTTTATGGACGTAAGTTATCTGCAATAGGAGAATAACCAGGTTAATATTGGCAGAGTAAGGCAGCTAGGGGAAAAGTACACGTGAAGTTACTTTATCCAAAGATTCATGGGGCTCACAATTCCACTCTTAAGAAATTCAGATAAAACCCCCCTTACCATGAAACAACAGCTTATGGTATAAACTGTTTTCAAAAACTAATCGGGGAATATTCTGGGTATGTACGGAGTCAGTCCAACCGTTAGAATTAATGATACTACCCTGCGTGATGGGGAACAATCAGCTGGCATTGCTTTTGGAGTTGCGGAGAAAGTAGCCATTGCTCGTTTTTTAGACGGGATTGGCATCCATGAAATCGAAGTTGGCATACCGGTCATGGGTCGAGATGAGGGTTTAGCCATCCGAGAAATTGTGGGTTTACAACTACAGACTAAACTTCTGGGTTGGAATCGGGCTGTCATTGGAGATGTGCAAGCCTCCTTAGCATGTGGATTAGCCCGGGTTCATATTGCGATTCCAGTATCTGAAATTCAAATTGAAGCCAAGTTTGGAGGCGATCGACACCAAGTCTTTACCCGACTGCAACAAACCCTTTCCTTTGCCCTTGATCGGGGGCTTTATGTATCAGTAGGAGGAGAAGATGCTTCCCGGGCTGAACCAGAATTTTTATTAGAGGTGGCTGAACGAGCCATGGACTGGGGAGCGCAACGATTTCGTTTTTGTGATACAGTTGGTATTCTTGATCCTTTTTCTACGTTTGAAAGGGTTAGTTTTTTAGTCAAGCATTTAAATATTCCCATAGAAATGCACACCCATGATGATCTGGGTATGGCAACCGCCAATGCTATTGCTGGCTTAAGGGCTGGTGCCATGTCTGTTAACACTACTGTTAATGGATTGGGGGAGAGGGCTGGTAATGCGGCACTAGAGGAAGTAGTAATGGCTTTAAAACACCTCTATCAGATAGACACTGGCATTATCACCCATCATCTGCCTGAACTATCCCATTTAGTCCAAAAAGCAACTGGCAAACCTATCCCTCCCTGGAAGGCAATCGTAGGTCAAAATGTATTTACCCACGAAGCTGGTGTTCACGCTGATGGCATTTTAAAAAATCCTGCCACCTATGCCCCATTTTCTCCTGAGGAGTTGGGAATGGAGCATCGCTTAGTCCTAGGCAAACATTCAGGTACCCATGGATTAAAACACTTACTGAATCATCATGGAATCCAATTAGCCAGAGATGCTGAACGAGGACTGTTAGAACAAATTCGGGATAGGGCGGTTAGTCTTCATCGGGGCTTAACGGATGGTGAAGTATTGGAATTGGCAGCACAATCGGGCGTTCATTTCAATAACTGAATGTAGAACCAAACGTTCCCCAATTTCGGTTTCATTTCCCTTTGATGATCCACTGGATGACCCACTTATGTTTTCAGCCAATCAGATTATAGTAGCGTTAGATGTACCCGATTTCCAGGATGGCATCACCATTGTCGATCAATTACCTGAAGTGAGTTTTTGGAAAGTAGGATTAGAATTATTTATTCGTAGTGGTCCTGCCATACTTTCAGCCTTAAAGGAGAGAGATAAACAGATTTTCTTGGATTTGAAGCTTCATGATATCCCTAATACCATGGCAAGAGCCTGTCGAGTTGTAACCCATTTCGGGGTAGATTTGCTCACAGTTCACGCCACTGCTGGTAAAACAGCGTTACAAGCCTCTATCCATGCCGTTCAATCCGAAGCTCATACCATAGGAGTGCAAGCTCCTCGGTTAATTGCTGTTACGGTTTTGACCAGCTTTTCTCCGTCTGACCTAGCATCTGATCTAAAAGTTTCCTTGCCCTTGTCAGACTATGCCTTAGCATTATCCTCTTCAGCCCAATCCATTGGTCTGGATGGGGTAGTCTGTTCTCCCCAGGAAGCCCGACAGTTAAGGAATCAGTGCGGAAAGGACTTTTTACTTCTATGTCCCAGTATCCGTCCCAGTTGGGCAAAGTCTGAAGATCAGCAACGAGTTATGACTCCAATCCAAGCGGTTCAGGCTGGAGCAGATTATTTGGTTATTGGACGCCCAATTATTGCTGCCCCTGATCCCAGGGCTGCTTTTCAGCGAATTAGGGATGAAATTGATAATGAGGTGGGTAGAAATGAATGGTCATAGGCTTTTGGGAAAGTAGGTTGTGCCCCGAAAATGCAACGAATGCTGATAGGATGAAGAGAGCAATCAGAAATTTTTTCCTCTTATCCCCTACTCACAAATCCAGTGTTTTTTAGTGTTGTTATTCCCACCTATAATCGTCAGCCGATTTTAGAAAAATGTTTAAGGGCTTTGGAGCAACAATCTTTCCCTTCCACTACACCCGTGACTGGCTATGAAGTAATTGTGGTCGATGATGGATCCACCGATGGCACCGTAGACTGGCTTGAGGAATACGCCACACATTTTCCCCATTTGCAATTATATGAGCAAGAACATTTGGGTCCGGCAGCAGCCCGCAATCTAGGTATCCAAAAATCCCGGGGTGAAATAATTATCTTTATTGACAGTGATTTAGTTGTCTTGGATCAGTTTATCCATTCCCATGCCATCGGACTGATGCACGGAAATCGGTTAGACAACAAAAATCAGCCTCCTCGATGTTTTACTTATGGCAGAGTGATTAATACTGCAAACTTCAATCATCCCACCCAAGAACCCTACAAGATTACTGATTTTTCGGCAGCCTACTTTGCCACTGGAAATGTTGCAATCCCCAAGCATTGGCTGGAAACCGCCGGTTTATTTGATAGTCGTTTTCAGCAATATGGATGGGAGGATCTGGAACTAGGGGTGCGTTTAAAGGAGTTAGGACTAAAACTGATCAAATGTCCTGCAGCGGTAGGTTACCATTGGCATCCTCCATTTAGGTTAGAGCAACTACCCTCCATGATTGATCGAGAGGTTCAGCGGGGGCGTATGGGGGTTTTATTTTATCAAAAACATCCAACCTGGGATGTGAGATTAATGATTCAAATGACCTGGATCCATCGTATTTTATGGAATCTATTATCTTTGGGGGGGTGGCTCAATGAACACAGGATGGCACCTTTCCTGCAATGGATGATTGATCGGGGTCAGTCCCAGCTTGCATTAGAAGTTGCTCGTATTTTTCTCAATTGGTATAACGTAAAAGCCGTTTATGCAGCATTTCGAGAATCTCAGCTAAGTTTTATAGGCTCCAGAACCAATTAAACCTAAAATAGAATTATATACATTTATTGCTTTTCGTTCATATTAATCATTAGAGGTTACCTGCCTTGACAACTTATGTCACCAGTTCTTCCAATGGAACTACCGAATTATCCCCAAGTTATCGGTTGCCCTTGACTATCGTGGTAATTGCTGTTCCTCTGTTACTGATTCAACCCTGGATATCCTTAGGACTTGAAATTTTTGGCTTATTCTTAGTTATCCAAACAGCGACCATCAGGCTAAAATTTACCGAATCAGCTTTAGATGTTTATCGGTCTGAGCAATTAATCCGTCAATTCCCCTATAAAGACTGGCAGAATTGGGAGTTGTTTTGGGTTCATCTACCGATTTTATTTTACTTTCGAGAAGTGGGGAGTATCCACTTTTTACCAATATTATTTGATGTCCAAACCTTACATGACTGCCTAAATCGCCATTGTCCCAAAACTTAGCATGAATTATGGAAGTTTCCATATCAACCAAGGGAGGAATAATGGAGATGTATCTTAAATCTTCTGTCTGTGAGTTCACCAAATTAATCCTTGAAGGAAAAGAAATCAATTAGCAGTCTGGATCAATAGACTTTTATATCTAGAATGCAACCCTATCAAAATAAGGAGGAACTGTTGGGATGAATGGGGAACCGCAACCTGTCATAAACTTAAAATTACCATCTTCTGGGGAATATGGGCAGGACTCTTTGTCTGCCGACGTAGAAGAAATGGAGGAAAAATCATCCATCCATTCAAGTTCCGATGATGACTTTTCTCGGGATATTTGCCATGAAACAGGGGTTGACACCCCGGTGGATGAATTGGTTAACTTAGAGATTAAACCGGAAGAGGAGGTTGAGTTAGCCCCAAGTCATACTTCCACTCCCGTAGGAAGTGAAATAACTATTACTGAAGAGTTGAAATCCGAAGAAGTATCCCTTCGACTTACGATTGAACAATTAAGAGCAACATACCATCAATTGCAGGGGCAAGTCCTTGCAACTCAAAACAATATGGGACAGCTCATCCAAGAAAGTTTGCGTGAACTTGAGGAACGTAGGCAAGTTCTTAAGGTTGCAGTAGAACAATTGGAACGGAGACAGGAAAGAATTCGAGCTGAGATGCGGACTAATTTTGCGGGTGCTTCCCAGGATTTGGCAATTCGAGTGCAGGGATTTAAGGATTATTTAGTTGGCAGTTTACAAGATTTAGCCGCAGCGGCCGATCAATTAGAGCTATCTCCAAAAGTCGTTCCAGCCAGTCCTTCAGCGATGCCCGTGGCAAAGGAGCCAGAGGTACCCCAAAGTCCCAAGTTTGCTGAACAGGCATTCCAAGCCCAAACCAAACAAGTCCGACGATTATTAGATCAATATCGCAGCCAACCAGACTATTACGGTCCCCCTTGGAAACTACGGCGAACATTTGAACCAATTCATGGAGAGCGGGTGAGCAACTGGTTCTTTATCCAAGGTGGACGGGGCGCTCTTAAGAGTATGGGAACTCGACTACAGAATGTTTTAATTGCATCAGCAGTCATTTCAGTTCTGAGGGAGTTATATGGCGATCGCCTCCGTGTCCTGATTTTAGCCAATGCTCCGGAACGTCTTGGAGAATGGCGACGGGGACTACAAGATTGTTTAGGGGTTTCTCGGGCTGACTTTGGACCCGATCGGGGTCTTTTATTGTTTGAAACTCCTGAAAACTTAGCGCAAAAAGCCGATCGCCTAGTTAAAGAACGGCTTCTTCCCTTTATTTTGATTGATGAAACTGAGGAAATGATTAGTTTGGCTATTTTACAATTTCCATTGTGGTTAGCATTTGTATCAGATTCCCAAAATCCCAACTATGGCGACAGTCGGAGTACTTCTAGTTGGTAGACCTGCCATATTCAAATATTGAACCATTCACCTATGGAAGTATCATCCCCAGACCCCCTAATCCCCGCAGAATCTAGTTTTTCAACTGGCAAAGACCCAATCCCACATCGCATCTTCCCCCTTTCCCCCCTGATTCGGGGCACACTAATGGGGTTATACATTGCTTTGACCATTCCTCTGCCTACCCTCTATCATTGGCAGGCTACCCAATTATCAACAGTTGAATCTATTCCATCTTGGTTATGGTTTCTCGGATTATCCATCGGAGGACTGATGGTATGGGCATCCCTCAGTGAACAGGTACGGGTAGATTCATGGGGAATTGAAGTTAGTTATCCCCACTGGGTTCCCCGTTGGTTCTGGCGGGGTTGGCACTTACCATGGACAGAAGTGGAAAGTTTGAACCCCCGGTCTACTGGTCAGGGGGGGTTAGTTTATTATTTTGTGAACAAGGAGGGGAAGGGGTTTTTATTACCCATGCGGGTTGCTGGCTTTGCTGAACTGGTTCGGCGGGTTGAAACTGAAACGGGGATTGATACCTGTGACATCCGTCCCCTGGCTCAACCTTGGATGTATGGCATCCTTCTCCTGTTAACCCTTTGTCTTCTAGGGTTGGATACTTGGGCGATCGCCAAAGCCTGGCTTTAATGGGTTTCACCATTTTGGATACTGATCTCCAGGAACATCAGCCTAACTAAGTCGTCTAAATAGTTGGAGATGGTTTAAACGGTTACTAAACTCTATTCATCCAATGATTTATCCCGCCCTGTGCCATGACTGTCATCCTGAAAAATAACATTATTGCCCATCGATACCGTATCCTACATCAACTAGGGGATGGAGGGTTTAGTGAGATTTTCCTGGCTCAAGACTTACAACTACCTGCCCTGCCCCTATGTGTGGTGAAACGGTTATCTGTAAAACGTTCCAATCTAACAGAACTGAACACCGCTCATCGGATGTTTGAAACCGAAGCCGAAATTTTACATCAACTGGGAAAACATCACCAAATCCCCACCTTACTAGCTCACTTTGAAGAATCGGGTGAATTTTATGTAGTTCAAGACTATATTGATGGAGAAAATCTAGAAAATCAGATAACACAGCTTACCCAATCTCAAACATTACATCTAGTCCGAGAAATACTGGAAATTCTTCAATTCATCCATGCCCAAGGGGTGATACACCGAGATATTAAACCAGCGAATCTAATCCGTCGTCGTCTGGACGGTACATTAGTCATGATTGATTTTGGAGCTGTTAAACCATTTCACCCCCAGACTGGGAGGGGAAAGCAGTCGGCAATGACGGTGGGGATAGGAACACCTGGATATATGCCCAGTGAACAGGCAATGGGAGAACCTCGTTTTAACAGTGATATTTATGCAACGGGAATGGTTGCCATTTATGGTTTAACTGGAAAAGATCCCACTACCATTCCTAAAAATCCCCAAACTGGAGAATTACTTTGGCAGGAGGCTGGAACTGGGTTTGTAGACCCGCAAGTAGAAAAGATAATTACCAAAATGGTGCGTTACTATTTTCGCGATCGCTATCAAACAACATCGGAGGTTCTCTATGACCTAGACTGCATCAACCTATCCCTTCCCCCCTTATACTACTCTAGTGATTCTTCCCAAAATAAAGTAACCCCCCTGGGATACAAAGCCATAGTTGAACATAAAGTGACTGCAATCTCCAACCCTGTCTCTCCTACGCGCCCCTTCAAGTGGGGATTTATGGGTTTGAGTTTAACCCTATTTCTCGTGTTAACCGGTCTAGGGAGTGGGGATTGGTTCAGTAATTTTCAAGTTCCGGTTTCGCCATCAATTGCTTCATTACTTCCTCAGCAAATCAGGTCAACTTTTATTCATTTCATTACACCTGAAGTATCCCGTCTGCCAACAGGTCATTCCATTCCTTCAAAATTCATTCAACCCGTCCCATTGAAACCCACCCAACCTGCTGACGGGGAAATTATCCCACCCTTTGGTTCACAACCAATACCATCTCAGACCCCGACAGTTTCTGATTGTGAATCACGATCCTTCGATCCCTGTTGGTAAGAACAGATTAACAATGGGCGGGGAGAGACTCGAACTCTCATACCCGGAGGTGCCACATTTTGAGTGTGGTGCGTCTACCAATTTCGCCACCCGCCCGTTAGTACATTACGTTAATAGTTTAACTAAAACTTATTTTACATCTAAAGTGGGTTGAGTTCACAGAGAACCTCAATAAATATTTGGTATGCCCCTGTTTTCTTCCCGTTCCTGGTTGACTGACAACAGTTGTACGCCCTCACCCCCAACCCCTCTCCTAGGGGGCGAGGGGAGCCGATCCACCCCTCCGGTTCCCTCTCCCATCGGGAGAGGGCTAGGGTGAGGGCTTTCGGGGTTTTGGCTGAGAAATTTTGTCAGTCAATCAGCTCCCGTCCTTCAGATTAATATTAATTATTTGTAAGATAAAAAAAATCATCTACCCAGATACATTCCATATAGTATCGGATAGATGATTTTAGACCCCAATCTAAAATTAGATCTTGAACTTACCTGGATCAGGAACATCAGTTTTAGACCAATCGCAGGTGAAGCCCTTAGTTTCAGCTACAAATTGGTTCCATGGCACTGGGGCAATAGCACTATCGGTGGAGTAAACAATCTTGAATAGTCCATCCTCAGCCACTTCTCCAATTCTGACAAACTTGGAGAGGTGATGGTTAGAATTCATGGTCACTGTCCCTTGGGGTGCATCAAAGGTTTGACCATAAGCTGATTCACGCACCTTTGCTAAATCATCCGCTGTACCTGCTTTTTCCACAGCTTGCTTCCATAAGTAAACTGCATTATAGCCACATTCCATTGGGTCGTTAACAACCCGGTCAGCTCCATATTTAGCCTTGAAAGCTTCTACAAATTTTTTGCTACTGGGAGAATCCACGGTTTGGAAATAGTTCCAAGCGGCAAAATGACCCTTGAGAAATTCCACCCCAATGGCTTTCACTTCTTCTTCAGCAATACTGACAGACATGGAAGGATATTTGTCTGGACCCAACCCTGCCCCTTGTAATTGCTTGAAGAAGGCGACGTTACTATCACCATTCAAACTGTTGTAAATCACACCGCCATCAGGAAGGGCAGCCTTAATTTTCGTAATAATGGGAGTTACTTCAGTACCACCAAGAGGAATATAGTCTTCACCAACCACTTCCCCACCCAATGCTTTCAGTTGGGCTTTGATGATTGTGTTGGCAGTACGGGGGAATACATAGTCAGAACCAACTAGGAAGAATTTTTTACCCTTGTTCTTTAATAACCATTCTACGGAAGGTTCAATCTGCTGGTTAGGGGCGGCACCAGTGTAAAAGATATTTTTGGAACATTCTTGTCCTTCATACTGTACGGGATACCACAGTTGATGATTCTTTGATTCAAAGACAGGTAGTACAGCCTTACGACTAGCTGACGTCCAGCAGCCAAAGACTACGGCAACTTTATCCTGGTCAATTAACTTAGTGGCTTTTTCAGCAAAGGTAGGCCAATCAGATGCACCGTCTTCTTTAACAAATTCAATTTGTTTACCCAGTACTCCGCCTGCACTATTAATTTCTTCAATTGCTAACAGGGTGGAGTCAACCACACTATTTTCACTGATAGCCATTGTGCCGCTTAGAGAGTGTAATACTCCGACTTTGATACTCCCGGCGGGAGAGGCAGCAGGACTTTCACCTGTAGTGGTGGTTCCACCGCAGGCTTTTAACAAAAAGCTAGTTCCTAATGCGGCAGACCCATAAACCAGGAATTTACGCCGACCTAATCGATTTTCCATGTAAGACCGAAATCTCCTCGCTCCAAAATCAGAGTCTACGTGATTAAAATTATCAATGATAGTAATTAAAACTATCAATGATAAAGCTTATGATAAAATAAATTTTTCTTTGTATCTTATGCTACAAAATAATAACCTTTTTCCCTGCCCCTTAAAATATTGTCTCCAGAGCGGGAAGCGACATGGACATTGAAAATACTCGGACTTCGTTTTGTTTGGCTTAACTGCTAACTGCCATGAGCAATGGAGGCTTCGACTCCCTCCTTGGGTAGGGAATAAAAATGAAGTTGATACCGATAGAGTGCCACAGGGCGATCGCGGGCTATGAAAAATTGTGGATCTTGGGGCGAAAGATAGATGGCTGTCACTTGATCAGCGGTGAAAACAGGTTGGTGTACATCTGATAATCCAAAGTAACTATAGGCTGTTGTGGTTTCTACCTGGTTGATATAGTTTTGACCTAGATTCCGAAATTCCTGTTGGGATAGTTCACAGGTAAGGAAATGATGGGTATCTGGTTGTTCAGTCCGACGGGCAGTTACGGTAGAAATTAATTGGCGTCCGCTGCCCCAAAACGTTATTTGGCGGTTGGGGTTCATTGGATCAATCTGGATCGTAAGCTCCCCATCCTTCACCAATTGATTGATGGAGGAAGCAAACTGGAAATAAGCACGGGTAAGGTTTAGACTATTGAACCTCCGGTCAGCCACTAGAGGGGATGTAGGGCGGTCATTTCTGAATTGAAGCATACCTGGAACCATCAAATTCCTAGATGGGGGAGTAGGTGGCAAGAACCGTACCCTAAACTCCAAAAGATGGTTTAAGTATCTTCGATTAGATTCAAACCCTGGTGTGACAATCTGAGGAGACAAGGGGGCAACCATATCCATTAACTGGGTTTGCACATCCCAAGTGCCTGCGAACCAATGGGGATAATACAAATCACCGACAGCCCGTTGTAGGTGGGAAGGATGGCTCCACTGGGGAAAAGTAGTTAACCGATGGGATAAGGATTCAGCCCCTACTGGCTGCATACCCATGATCCATGCCAGTAGACCCGCAACCAAGACCAGATGAATTTTAACCTTAGACGTTATCAAATGACCTCACTTGGAAAAAGGTTAGACTGGAATTACCATAAATCTTTTCCCGACAAACCTCCAGCCCAAGGGGTAAGGGGGGTAATTCCCAACTAGGATGATGCTCGACCGCAAGCTCACCTTCTGGAGACAGCAGGTGATTGTCAACAATGGATCGGATTACTCCATCGTATATGGGACTGGTGTAAGGCGGGTCAAAATAAATTCGATCGAATTGTTGACCGTTGAACGAAGAAAGAATATGGGGCAGCTTACCATGGTAAACCACAAATTGTTGGTGGGGTTGAACCACAGTTTGCCAGTTTTGACGGATTACGGCACAGGCTTCATGGGATTGTTCAATGGCAAATACACTGGCAGCCCCTCGAGCTAGTGCTTCAGCGCCGATAGAGCCAATCCCAGCACATAGGTCTAACCAATGGCAGTTAGATTGATTCCCTTGCCAAATATTAAATAAGGACTCCCTCACCCGACTTGTGGTAGGTCGAGTGGTGAGTCCAGGCAAGGTTTTGAGACGGCGATTGCCATAAATGCGTAACATGGTTATGATTTAGAGAGAGCGGAAAAGGTCATGATGTCAGAATCCTCCTCAATGGAATTAAAGTCTCATCCCGATGACGTGATCACTAGGATTAATGAATTACGTCGGTTACTCCATCAGGCAAATTACGAATATTATATCCTCGATGCCCCTACCCTCCCCGATGGAATCTATGATCAGCTTTATCGCCAACTTCAACAGTTAGAACTTAAACATCCAGCACTCATTTCTCCAGATAGTCCCACTCAAAGGGTGGGGGAACATCCCGCAGCACAGTTCATCACAATTCGTCATTCTATTCCCCTCTATAGTTTAGACAATGCATTTAATCGGGCAGAACTGGAAGCATGGGAGCAGCGATGGTTCAATATGATCTTTTCTCCAGCAGCCACTCGGCGCATCCTTGGTCTTTCCCCTCTAGCTAAATTCAAGAAACATGAGCTCTTGTCCGAAGGGGTAAGAGTTCAGTCGTCAGAACGGGGTATTTCTGAGGTTATCCCTAAAACGTCTTATATTCAAGACTTTACCAACGATTATGTTTGTGAATTGAAAATTGACGGTGCAGCCATCGCCCTAACCTATGAAAATGGCCGATTTGTGCGGGGAGCCACCAGGGGAGATGGGCTAATGGGGGAGGATATCAGTCAAAATATTAAGACAATTCGGAGTATTCCTCTACAGTTACAGCGAAACAATCTACCCCCTATGGTAGAAGTAAGGGGAGAGGTTTTTCTTCCAACTCAGGTCTTTGTCCAGATAAACCAAGAGCGAGTGCAGTCTGGCGAGCCCTCTTTTGCCAACCCCCGTAATGCCGCTGCCGGCACCTTACGCCAACTGGATCCCCGCATTGTTGCCCATCGCCAACTGGATTTTTTTGCCTATACCCTGCACTTTCAAACTGAAACAGGTACAGTATTACAGCAGTACACCCATCCAGATTTATCTCCATCATTTACCAGCCAATCTAATTCATTAGATCTTCTTAAACAGATGGGATTCAAAGTGAATCCCAATCAAAAATTATGCCATGGACTTGAAGAGGTACTGGACTATTACCAATTTTGGGATACCCAACGACATAGGTTACCCTATGAAACGGATGGGGTGGTGGTCAAGATCAATAGCTTTCAACTGCAACAAGAACTAGGATTTACTCAAAAATCACCTCGCTGGGCGATTGCCTTAAAATATCCGGCAGAGGAAATGACCACCGTGGTTGAGGCAATTAAAGTTAAAGTTGGACGAACTGGAGCGATGACCCCTTTAGCAGAATTGCGCCCAGTATCCGTAGCAGGCACTACCGTATCTCGGGCAACCCTACACAATGGCGATCACATTGTTGAACTGGATGTGCGTTTGGGGGATACAGTGATTATCCGTAAGGCTGGTGAAATTATTCCAGAAATCGTCAGGGTTCTGCTTGATTTACGACCTGAGGGTACCCTCCCATTTGCGATGCCCGCTGAATGTCCGGAATGTGGCACTGCGGCGGAAAGAAATGAAAATGAAGCCATCCTGCGCTGCCCGAACGGGGATTGTCCCGCCATTGTGCGTGGATCCATAATTCATTGGGCGAGTCGTCCAGCCATGGATATTCATGGATTAGGGGAAAAGTTAGTCCAAAAACTGATGAATGCTGGTTTATTACGGTCGGTGGTAGACCTATATAGGTTAACCCCAGACCAGATTAGCAAGTTGGAAGGGCTTGGAAAAAAATCAGCGGAAAAATTGACGGAGGCGATCGCCCAGTCTAAGCAACAACCTTGGTCACGGGTGCTATATAGCTTGGGAATCCGCCATGTTGGGAAGGGTAACGCCACCATACTCACCTCAGCTTTTCCCACCTCTGACGCCCTCGCGTATGCACCCCTAGAGGAAATAGCTGCCATTGAGGGAATTGGTCCGGAAATTGCCCAGGCTGTCAAGGATTGGTATGGAAATGGGAATAATCAATTCTTACTAACTCAACTACAACAAGCTGGTCTACAACTTCAGGTTCATCCAACTTCGGGAATTACCATTTCCAAACCTAAACTACATGGCAAAACATTTGTACTTACCGGTGCCTTACCTACGTTGAAACGGGAAGAGGCAAAGACACTCATTGAACAAGCGGGCGGTAAAGTTATGGAAAGGGTGAATCAGAAAACTGATTTTTTAGTGATGGGGGAAAATGCGGGTTCCAAGTTAGAGAAAGCGTTACGGTTCAATATTCCCCAACTCACCGAAGAATCTCTTCTAGCACTGTTATCCCCTTCCCCGAGTGTATCCCAGTAGTTCGAAGGTTTGTCGAGTTTATGGGTTCAGCAATGAAGCCACCATGCTTATCACACCCCCCATTGACCGGGACACAACCCTCCTACTGAACCTACCCTGAAATCATGGAAACCATCGTCAGGATTACCTTGACTGAAGATTGGTGATTACAGCTTAAAAATAACATCTAAGAGCTTTTTCCTCCCTCAAAGATAAATTACGCCATTCACCAGGATTTAATTGACCTAAGGTGAGTTGTAACGCTACATCTGTCCCAATTCCCTTATCCCATTGCTGACCGTCATGATACTGAAGCATTACCCTTACCAGTCGCAGGGTAGGGAACCCCACAGCAGCAGTCATGCGTCGCACCTGACGATTACGTCCCTCTGTTAAGGTTAATGCCAACCAACGGGTCGGTACAGTTTTACGAAAGCGGATAGGAGGATTGCGGGGTGGAAGATTTGGCTCGTCTGTAAAACAAACTACTTGGGCGGGACGGGTCAGGTAATCCTGAATGACCACCCCTTGCCGTAACTGTTCCAAGGCTGTGGATGAAGGAATTCCTTCCACCTGTACCCAATAGGTACGGCGATGGTGAAATCGAGGATGGCTAAGACGGTGCTGTGCCCAACCGTTGTTGGTCAGCAATAGCAACCCTTCGCTATCTCGATCAAGCCTGCCCACGGGATAAACATCTGGAACAGGGATAAAGTCACTCAACGTTTGTCCTTTATCCCCGGAATAATCACTAAATTTACATAAAACGTTGTATGGCTTATAAAAAAGGATATATCGAGGGGAGGATTTAGTGGATTTTAGGGAATTAGCCATGGGTTCAACGGTGACCCTACCAATCTAAACTTATATCATGGACCGTTGGCATGGTGGAGGCATACCCCCCCAACAGCCTTTATCTGGGTTAGACTGCTTGATACTGTCCTAGGGAACGACCAATACCGGGCATGGGGAAAGGTTAATTACCCGATTTGTCACACTATCCGCCACTCCCTCTTCAGTTAAACCTAGCCCCCGGCAACCCATAATAATCACATCGGCATTGGTCTCATCCGCCACATCACAAATCACAAAGGCTGGCTTACCCTCTCGTTCCATCACCTTCGCAGCGATTCCCTGCTGAACAAAGAGTGCTTGGGCACGTTCTAGTAAATCAGCGATCGCTTGGGGAGAAACCGACTGCTCCTGGTCTTCGCCCTCTGGCACTGTCACCACTGACAGCAATACCAAATTACTGTTACAAAATTCAACAATTTTCACCACTGTTTCTGCTGCCTGTAACGATTCCAGGCTATGGTCAATGGGATATAAAACAGTCTTGAACATGATACATCGCTCCTGTACCCGACTCCGATAAAATAAAAATAGTGTAGCGGTTTAATTTTAAGCTGAATAGGGATAGTTAGGGACACAGTTCATCAAAAAGGACAGACTTCAGACTCAGTTTTTTATCCTTATCCACGTTTAGACAAACCCTAGTTGCTAAATTGGTGAAATTTGTGACAATGATGTCATTTTGGTAAAAATTTATAAAATTAGGAGATAATTTCGGTGTCTAAAAAAAGTATTGCTAATTTATCACCCGCTGACCTCTCTGGGAAAAGGGTATTAGTGCGGGTAGACTTTAATGTGCCGGTGGATGATCAAAACCAAATTACCGATGATACCCGGATTCGGGCTGCTTTACCAACGATTCAGGAATTGGCGGCTAAAGGGGCGAAAGTGATTCTTACCAGTCACTTTGGTCGTCCTAAGGGAACCGTTGCTGAAAAATATCGTCTTACCCCCGTTGCAGAGCGGTTATCCCAACTATTAGGACAATCTGTTTCTAAACCGTCTGACTGCATCGGTCCTGAAGTGGATGCTGCTGTGGCTGCTTTAGAACCTGGACAGGTAATTTTATTGGAAAATGTTCGTTTCCATAGCGAAGAAGAAAAGAATGATCCCGAGTTTGCCCAGAAACTAGCCTCAGTTGCTGACCTCTATGTAAATGATGCGTTTGGTACAGCCCACCGTGCCCACGCTTCTACCGAAGGAGTCACCCGATATTTACGTCCCTCTGTTGCAGGATTCTTAATTGAAAAGGAACTGCAATACTTACAAAATGCAATTGAAAACCCCCAGCGCCCCCTAGCTGCTATTGTAGGCGGATCCAAGGTCTCCAGTAAAATCGGAGTGATTGAAACGTTGCTCGATAAAGTAGATAAGTTGATTATTGGCGGAGGGATGATCTTCACGTTTTATAAAGCTCGGGGGTTAAGTGTCGGCAAATCATTGGTGGAAGAGGACAAGTTGGAGTTAGCCCAGAAGTTGGAAGCCAAAGCAGCGGAAAAGGGAGTTGATTTATTACTTCCCACCGATGTGGTTGTGGCGGACAAGTTTGACAAGGATGCCAACTCCCAAACCGTTAGTATTGACGGGATTCCCGATGGATGGATGGGACTAGACATTGGTCCAGACTCCATTCAAACCTTCCAAACTGCTTTATCTACTTGTCGGTCTGTGATTTGGAATGGTCCAATGGGTGTATTTGAGTTTGATCGGTTTGCAATTGGCACTGAAGCGATCGCCCGTACTTTAGCTGATTTAACCAGTTCAGGAGTAATCACCATTATTGGGGGTGGAGATTCCGTGGCAGCGGTGGAAAAAGTCGGAGTTGCCGAGCAAATGAGTCATATTTCTACCGGTGGTGGAGCAAGTCTGGAGTTACTGGAGGGTAAGATTTTACCTGGTATTGCTGCACTTGATGAAGCTTAGAATTGAGAATATTCCAATGTTGTACCTTTGCCCTCATCCCCTAACCCCTTCTCCCAAAAAGGGAGAAGGGGAACTGGATTCAAAGTCCTTATCCCGTTCTGGAAGAGGGATTTAGGGTGAGGGCTGCAAAATTGGAATGTATTCTTAGAATTTAGAATTTAGATACCCTGAAACCTCAGGGGCTGATGTGGCATCCAACAACCAGTCTCTGAGGCTTTAACATTTTTCCCATACTCTATGAACACCTTACTCCATGACCTTCAGGGTCTAACCGTGATTACTGATCCTTCCACGGTTACAAAATTATCCCAGGATTACCATACCTTCAGCCCTATTCTGCATCCATTGTTAGATCAGAAACGGGCGGACATGGTCGTTATTCCAACGAATGAAGAACAGGTACTCCAAGCGGCTCAAGCCTGTGTTCGTCATCGTATCCCCCTAACGGTAAGGGGAGCCGGCACGGGTAATTATGGTCAATGTGTTCCCCTTCATGGGGGAGTGGTTTTAGACATGAGCCAGATGCAAACCATTCGGTGGATCCAGCCCGGTCGGGTGCGGGTGGAGGCGGGTGCTCGGTTAGCTGCCATCGACAAACAAGCCAGGGATATGGGCTGGGAACTACGCATGGTACCCTCCACCTATCGCACTGCCACTATTGGGGGGTTTATTGGAGGGGGAAGTGGGGGCATTGGTTCAATCAATTATGGGCAATTACGGGATCGAGGGAACCTCCATGGGGTTCGCGTGGTTACCTTAGAGGATACCCCCCGGATTTTAGAACTACGGGGAGATGATGTACAACAAGTGAACCATGCCTATGGAACCAATGGCATTATGGTGGAATTAGAGGTACCCCTGGCTCCAGCCATTCCATGGGTGGAGTTGATCGTAGTATTTAATGACTTTCCCACCGCTGCCCATTTTGGTCAATCCCTGGGGGATGCCGATGGTTTAGTCAAAAAATTAATCACCATCCTCGCAGATCCGATTCCAGTCTACCTCACTGCTCTACGGGATTTCTTCCCTGCTGGTTCCCACGGAGCTTTGGTGATGGTCGCTGAATTTTCCTTAGAATCTTTTCAGGAATTGGTCAGGCAATGGGAAGGAAAGATTACCTATCAAAAATCAACTGGTGAAACCAACAAGGGGGTTTCACTGGTTGAATACACGTGGAACCACACCACCCTCCATGCCCGTTCTGCCGATGCCAGCATAACTTACTTGCAAACTATTTTCCCCAAAGATGAAGAACTGAAATTACTACTGCAACTGTATGATCACTTTGGCAATGAAGTAATGATGCATCTTGAATTTATACGGGTAGGGGGGGCGGTGGTGCCCGCTGCATTACAATTAGTTCGCTTTCAAACCCCTGAACGGTTATTGGATATTATTGAATACCATGAAAAGAGGGGTGCTTTTATTGCCAATCCCCATACTTATTTACTAGAAGATGGAGGACGCAAGGAGATAGAACCTGAGCAACTTCAGTTTAAGCAAAAAGTCGATCCCTATGGGCTGCTAAATCCCGGTAAAATGCGCAGTTGGAATCAAACTGAAGGGTGATTCCCATTCCCGCTTCAATCCCTCTCCTGTTCTGGGAGAGGGACGTGAGGGCTGCAAAATTGGGATGCACCCGTAAGGAGATACTAATTTGGAGAAGAGTAATCCCATGACTAATGCCGATGATTCCCATCTGTCCTCCACTTCCAGCCAGACCGGTGGAACCCTACCACTCATTGACCGCGCTGGGATGTTTAAGGATCGCATTGCTATCACCACAGCTAATTCCACCCATACCTACGGTGAGTTGGCGATCGCCGCTCAACGAATCGCTGGGGCATTACTCGGTGACAAAATGGACTTACAGGAACAACGGGTCGCCTATTTGGTCACTCCAGGATTTGAATATGTAGCGGTTCAATGGGGAATCTGGTTAGCGGGTGGAGTTGCTGTTCCCCTGTGCATCTCCCATCCGCGTCCAGAATTAGAATATGTGATTCAACATTCCCAAGCATCAATAGTAGTCAGCGATCGCGCCCACGAATATCCATTGAGTGCCCTTACTCACGCATTACAGGTAGTCTACTGGTCAATTTCCCACTGTATGACCCATCCCATTAAGGATCTACCCCCTATCTGTCCGAATCGCCGTGCTTTAATGTTATTTACCAGTGGAACTACCGGCAAGCCCAAAGGGGTGGTGAGTACCCATGCCATTATTCAGGCACAGGTTACCAGCTTGGTGACAGCCTGGGAGTGGACCAGTGCAGATCGCATTTTACACTTTCTACCCCTACATCATATTCATGGTGTCATCAATGTTCTCACCTGTGCCCTTTGGTCAGGGGCTCAGTGCCATATCCTACCCAAGTTTGACGCCCATGAGGTGTGGCGCTGTCTTAAAAAAGGGGATCTAACCTTACTGATGGGAGTTCCAACAATTTATATCAAATTAATTCGGGCATGGGAAGAATTACCTGACTGGGAACAGAAACAGGTGATCACCCGATGCTCCCAAATGCGATTAATGGTCAGTGGTTCGGCAGCATTACCGGTACAGGTATTACAAACCTGGCAAACAATCACTGGACAAATGCTATTGGAACGATATGGAATGACTGAGATTGGCATGGCATTATCAAACCCATTACATGGAGAACGTCGGGCAGGCAGGGTGGGACAACCCTTGCCCTTAGTTAAAGTAAGGCTAGTGGATGAATCAGGGGTTGTGGTACCCGAAGGTATACCAGGAGAGATTCAAGTACAAGGAGAAACCATTTTCCTAGAATATTGGCATGATCCCCATGCCACCAGCCAGGCATTCCAAGATGGCTGGTTCCGGACTGGGGATTGGGCAGTGTTAGATGATGGCTACTATCAGATCCTGGGACGATTCAGTGCTGACATCATCAAAACTGGGGGTTACAAAGTATCTGCGTTAGAAATTGAAGAAGTATTACGAACCCATCCCGGGATTGATGATTGCTCAGTAGTTGGGATACCTGACTGTGAGTGGGGAGAACGAGTCGGGGTGGCAGTCATCTTAAAGCCAATGGCAGAACTTTCTTTATCAGATTTACGCCAATGGTGCAAAGAACGGTTAGCGGTCTATAAAGTACCCACCCGTCTCATCAATGTAGTGGAGTTCCCCCGCAATCCAATGGGAAAGGTAATTAAACCAGCGGTGAAACCATTATTCACAGATGAATAGCCCATATAGCCCATATTGATTTCAGGAACTTAGGAATAGAGATAAATTGAACTGGGGGGTTGTTCCCCGGTTACCCTACAGGTGTTCACAAACCGTTGCCATATCCAAGTAATCAGATAAAAACGCTAACCGTCTGAAGTCAGGGGGAATAAATTCATCATACTTTTGCATCACAGGTGCTTCGTTTTCCAACAAAAGATGGTTTAAACAGGGTTGACGGTTGGCAATTGCCCCCACTTCATATCGCAATTGGTCTACGGTACTCTTCCCTAATTCCACTAAAAAATAATAGGGAGCAACGGAACGGATACGCCCCAACCCTAGCCCTTCATTGCGAATCCATAACAGATAACGCTCCAAGGTACGAAAGGCAACGGTTCCCATCCAGGGAAAAATAACAACGGTGGAATCAGTTAATGGCACTACGGGATTGGTTCTTAAATCAGCCTGTTGGGCAAGCTGACGAACTTTTTTCAATCGCTGCTGAGCCCTAGGTTGGAGATAGGGATATGGGCAATCTTCCCATAAAACCCGACCCATTCGTTGGAGTACCTGAGTATGAATGGAGGGTTCTAGTCCCAACTGTCTGGAAACTTGTCCATTTTCAGATGTTGGTTGAACATGGATTACTTTACGCCGATGTTCCACTTCCATCACTCGCCATGACCGCCCAGCCAAATGAAAACAACACCCTTCATCGGGAGGGACGGTAATGAATCCAACTAGGGTACGTCCAGTTCGTACGGTATACTCTTCCCGATCCGCAAAGGTGGCGTAGAACGTATAATTTCTAACAATTTTTTCACCCTCTAAGCCTAAGATAAGCCCCCCTTCAGCAGTGCGCTGTAAGTGCTCTAAACTGATCCAATGGTGCAACAGTTGACGAAATTGAGCCATGGAAATGGCTGAAAAAGGGGGTAAAGTCAAGATCCGACCAGCTAATTCAGCCGGTGGCAATTCCCCTAACCCAGCCAAAGTACTCATAGTTTGTTGGTATAACAAACTAAAGGGATATTTGGGAATTGAAATGGGTTCTATCCATCGGTCTTCTAAATATAGTTGTAAGATGGCAATGCACTGAAGCAGATTCCATGGAATTTGTTCGGGCAGCAAAGATGGATCATCAGTTGGGATGGACTGATTTTGGGTGCAAAGAAACCGTAAATCCGCAGCATGCCCTCGTCGCCCTGTCCGACCCAAACGTTGTAAAAAACTAGCAACAGAAACAGGGGCTTCCAGTTGAATCACCCGATCTAGGTGTCCAATATCCACCCCTAGTTCCAGGGTAAGGGTGGCAGCAGTAACCATTGGAACCAAGCTTTGTTTCATGGCTGACTCAGCCGTTTGTCGGAGGGTGGGGGACACCCCACCGTGATGGACATGGTAAATGTCGGGTAACCCTGCTGACTCTGCTAGTTTTCGTAAGTGATGGATAACTGTTTCAGTTCCAGTACGGTTGTTGGCAAAAATGAGGCATCGCCAAGATTGACAAGTATCAAATAGATAACGGTAATAGTCATGGGACAAATCCATTTCCGTTGACGATGGTCGATCAAAATGTTCCACTGCCAGTCGGATAGTCCGTGGTGGGGCGGGGATCATGGGTGTGACCACCGGTTGTAAGGTGCCGGAAGCCAGCCATACCTCAGCTTGGTGATAGTCCCCTAAGGTTGCTGACAACCCTACCCGACGGGGAGAACAACCCGTTAATTGATTTAATCGACTCAACTGACACAGGATTTGTGCCCCTCGTTCACTTCCCATAAAAGCATGGATTTCATCAATCACCACAAACTGTAAATCGCCAACTAGTTGGGGTAGTTCATGGGTTCGATTCACTATCAGGCTTTCCAAAGACTCTGGCGTGATTTGTAATAGCCCTTTAGGTTCCTTAAGAACCTGACGTTTGCGACCCATGGAAATATCCCCATGCCAGGCATGAACGGGGATATGGGCTGTACCCAGTAGATCCCCTAACCGTTGAAACTGGTCATTAATCAAAGCTTTTATGGGACTGATATATAGGGCACCCACCGTTTGGGGGGGGTGGTTGTAGAGGTGACTGAGGATAGGTAAGAAGGCGGCTTCTGTTTTGCCGGCAGCAGTACCAGCGGCAATTAATAAATGGCTGTTGGTGTCGAAAATAACTCGACATGCTTCCAGTTGTACTGGACGCAGTTCAGTCCAACCATGGGCATACAGGTATTCCTGGATAAAGGGTGCAAGACGTGAAAAGGTCATAAAGCCAGGGAATTGGACGTTTAACTACGGGTGCATCCCAGTAACTACAATATACTAACTGGTCAAAGGCGGTTGGGGCAGCCGTTTGAAAGCCAATCGTTCATGTTCCACATCCACCCATAGGGTATCGCCAGTATTGAATTCCCCTCGCAATATAGATTTGGCAATTTGGGTCTCCAATTCTCGTTGAATAGCCCGTTTCAGAGGACGGGCTCCATAAACAGGGTCATACCCCACATCTGCCAGAAAATCTAAAGCCGCATCTGCAAGATGTAAGCTAATTTTGCGGTCCCGCAACCGTTGTTCTAATCGCGCCGCCTGGAGTTTTACAATCTCCCGTAATTCAGATTTTTGCAATCCGTGGAAGATAATTAACTCATCAATACGGTTCAAGAACTCAGGACGAAAACTTGAGCGCATGGCATCTAAAACCCGACTGCGCATTTCTTCATAACGGGATTCATCTCCAGCAACATCTAATATAAATTGGGATCCAATGTTACTGGTCATTATAATAATACTATTTTTGAAGTCTACCGTATGCCCCTGGGCATCGGTAACCCGCCCGTCATCCAAGATTTGCAACATAATGTTAAATACATCGGGATGGGCTTTTTCAATTTCATCAAATAGGATTACTGCATAGGGTCGACGACGTATGGCTTCGGTTAACTGCCCGCCTTCGTCATAACCCACATAACCGGGGGGAGCACCAATCAACCGGGAAACGGTGTGTTTTTCCATGTATTCTGACATGTCAATGCGAACCATTGCATCTTCAGTATCAAACAGGTAAGCTGCCAATGCTTTCGCTAATTCCGTTTTACCAACTCCCGTAGGACCTAGGAAAATAAAGCTGGCGGTGGGACGATTGGGGTCTGCTAATCCCGCCCGCGATCGCTGAATGGCATCTGCCACCGCCGCTACCGCTTCAGCTTGACCAATGACCCGTTGATGGAGTTCATCTTCCAACTGCAATAGTTTTTGCATCTCCGATTCCACTAATTTACTGATTGGAATACCAGTCCATTTTGAAATAATTTCAGCAATGTCAGCTTCCGTCACCTCCTCTCGAAGTAAGGAATGACTGCCTGTTTGGGCTGCCATGAGTTTTGCTTCAGTGTCCCCAAGTTGCCGATGTAACTCTGCTAATTTTCCATATTTTAATTCAGCTGCTCGGTTCAAGTCATAATCCCGTTCTGCTTGTTGAATTTCAACATTCACCCGATCTATGGTTTCTTTAATGGTTTTCCGGGCATCAATGATTTCTTTTTCAGAGTGCCACTGGGTATTGAGAATGGTTTGCTCTTGTTTCAAATCCCCAAGTTCTTTTTCCAGTCGCCCCAATCGATCCATGGATGCCATGTCACTTTCTTTTTGTAAAGAAAGACGCTCCATTTCCAATTGCAGAATTTTACGGTCAATTTCATCCAACTCCTCGGGTTTGGAGGTGATTTCCATTTTCAACCGTGCTGCGGCTTCATCCACCAGATCAATGGCTTTATCGGGAAGAAAGCGATCGCTAATATAACGGGTGGAAAGAACCGCTGCTGCAACCAAGGCACTATCGGAAATTTTTACATTATGGTGGGTTTCGTAACGATCTTTCAGTCCCCGCAGGATGGAGATGGTATCTTCCACAGTGGGTTGATCCACATATACCTGTTGGAACCGTCGTTCTAGGGCGGCATCTTTTTCAATATATTTACGATATTCATCCAAGGTGGTCGCACCGATACAGCGTAATTCACCCCGCGCTAACATTGGTTTGAGCAGATTACCCGCATCCATGGCTCCCTGGGTCGCTCCGGCTCCCACAACCGTATGAATTTCATCAATAAATAAAATAATTAAACCCTGGGATTCCGTCACTTCCTTTAATACCGCCTTAAGACGTTCTTCAAATTCACCCCGGAATTTGGCTCCTGCTATTAAAGCACCCATGTCTAAGGTAATCAGTTGGCGATCGCGCAAAGACTCCGGCACATCTCCCGTAACGATTCGTTGCGCCAAACCTTCAGCGATGGCGGTTTTACCAACTCCTGGTTCCCCAATCAACACTGGGTTATTTTTAGTCCGTCTAGATAAAATTTGTATGGTTCGTCGAATTTCTTCATCCCGTCCAATGACTGGATCTAACTTACCGTGGCGGGCTGCCTCAGTTAAATCTCGTCCATATTTTTCTAAAGACTGGTACTTTCCTTCTGGATTTTGATCCGTCACCTTTTGAGTACCTCGCACTGATTGAATCACTTGTTTTAGTTTATCCTCAGATAATCGTAATTCCTGAAATAAGGATCGTCCAAGGCGATCATCCTTCACAAACCCTAAAAGAATATGTTCAATGGAAATGTAATCGTCGCCAAAATCCTTTTTATAGGTTTCAGCCCGATCCAATAATGTATCAAGTGACCGTCCTAAATAAACCGAGCCCCCGCCAGAAACCTTGGGTTGTTTGGCAATAAACTCCTCAGTCCGTTCCCGTAGCCGTTGAATGGGAACATCACATTTACTGAAAATACTCGTTGCCAACCCGTCTTGTTCCGTTAATGCCTTCAGTAAATGCTCAGTCTCAATGTGTTGTTGTTGAGCTTGTTTTACAATATCGGGAGTTCGGGCGATCGCCTCCCATGCCTTTTCAGTGAATTGATTGGGATTAGTTGGTTGCATAGTGATGGGTAACTGTAGTAAATTAACAAAAGTTTTCAAATCTTTCTATTATTGTAGAAATTGATGCTAATTATCTAAAGGCGGTCTTCCCTTCCTTTTTAGGGGTATTGCCGCCTGTTAGGAATGGCTTCAAAAAATTACTCCATTCAAATCACCCTAGCCCTAAACTTTTAGGAGGAACGAGGGGATAACCGGAATGTTCCCCAGTCAGAAAAATGAAAACGTTTCCATTTTTGTTGATAACCTGAGGGTTATTAACCGTTCCCATTCCCCCTGGTAAAGAGGGTTATGGGCTACGCCCGCTGGTTCTTCTCCCTAAAGGGATGAATGGTTACGGTGGTGTAAATCAGGGGGGAACCGTTGATGAAACACCTTACTTTATCAACTGAAATCCAAGTTGATCGGTTAGAGTAGTGAAGGATAATGTGCGTTTCCTAACGCTAGGTACCCTACCTGAACTCCCGATTCACATTCACTGACTTGGAGGAAGTCAATCACATTTCCACCCAAATATGAACTTTTTCGGTAGTTCTAACCAAGTAAGGATAGAAATTAGTTGGGGGTTTGGGGGCAACGTCCCTAGGACTCCTCTTAAATCCCTATCTTTTTACCACAATCCATTTTTCAATTCACCATTTACATTCTAATTTGTAAGGAGTAAAAACTGATGTCGGAGGCAGCCACGCCCCTGACAGTGCCTAAAGAGTTTCTGGGTCCTCCTGGAGACTTTAATCCCACTTTAATAATGTTT
Source organism: uncultured Synechococcales cyanobacterium (assembly GCA_903897715.1). Taxonomy (GTDB): domain Bacteria; phylum Cyanobacteriota; class Cyanobacteriia; order CAIUCS01; family CAIUCS01; genus CAIUCS01. Next base: position 2,366 of record CAIUCS010000058.1, on the reverse strand, counting down.
TTAACAGCAGTTGCAATTGCAACAATTTCGATTGTTGGCTATTTTCAATGGGATTTACCTGGTTGGTGCTGTTTTACTTTAAATGTACTAGCTTTACATATTGTTGGAACCGTAATCCATGATGCCTCCCATCAAGTGGCTCATCGGAAACCATTTATTAATGCCCTTTTAGGTCATGGTAGTGCCTTAATGCTAGGGTTTGCTTTTCCAGTATTTACCCGGGTACATATGCAGCATCACGCCCACGTAAACGATCCCGATAACGACCCCGACCATTTTGTTTCCACGGGTGGTCCCCTTTGGTTAATTGCAGCTCGTTTTTTTTATCACGAAATATTTTTTTTCAAACGACGGCTATGGCGAAAGTTTGAATTAGTGGAATGGTTCATCTCCCGTACAGTGGTGGTGGCAGTGGTATTACTAGCAATCCACTATGACTTTATGAGCTTTATCATGAACTTTTGGTTCTCTCCCGCCTTAGTAGTGGGTTTAATGCTTGGTCTTTTTTTTGATTACCTACCCCATCGTCCCTTTCAGGAACGGAACCGCTGGAAAAATGCCAGAGTTTATCCTAGTCCGCTTCTAAATTGGTTAATTATGGGACAAAATTACCATTTGATCCATCATTTATGGCCCTCCATTCCCTGGTACAAATATCAGGGAGCCTATATCGCTACTAGACCTCTTTTGGATCAAAAAGGCTGTGAACAGTCATTGGGGCTATTGCGGGGCAAAAACTTTTGGGATTTTCTCTATGATGTTTTTTTGGGAATTCGTTTTCATCATCGGGGAGTAGATTCCCATTCCGAGTAGTATTTCACTCAAAGAAGTGTTCAATCAGAATTGGGTGATTATACTGGTGACTTAGCTAGGGAAGGTATCAACCTAAATATACTTTTATCCCCCATGGAAATCCCAGTTTTTGTCTCTATGGAGAGGTATACCCCGAACTACCCAGTCTTAGTTTTGTCTCCCAAATAATCAGGATATGTTAATTTAATTAAGTATAATAAGTCATCTACCAGGCTTCATCCACACCAGTCTCTGTTCTATCAGGTTATATCTATGCCGATTACCAAGGGTCAATTCGTTTTAGGGACAACTGCGGTATTAACTGCCGCCATAACCGTGAGTGGGGTAGGGATTCTGTCCCGCAGTCAGGCTTTTTTGAAAGAAAGTCCAAAAGAATTGGTGGATGAAGTGTGGCAAATTGTGGATCGTCGCTTTGTGGATGCTACATTTAATCAGGTTGATTGGAAGGCAGTGCGGACTGAGTATCTAAAGCGTGAATACCCCAGTCAAGAATCAGCTTATGGTGCCATACGGGAAATGTTGAAGCGTTTGGGTGACCCCTATACCCGTTTCATGGATCCTAAAGAATATAAAAATATGCAGATTGATACCTCTGGTGAATTGACTGGTGTAGGTATTCAATTATCTCAGGATGAAAAAACCAAAAATTTGGTTGTGATTTCTCCCATTGAGGATACTCCTGCATCTAAAGCGGGCATTCAATCTAAAGATATTATTACTAAGATAGATGGCAAAACCACCACCGGCATGGATAGTAACCAAGCTGTGAATTTAATTCGGGGTCCTGTGGGTACAACGGTCACCCTAACTATTCAACGGGGAACTGACGTATTAGAGTTTCGATTACAGCGTGCCCGTATTGAAATCCATCCTGTGCGGTCTTCCTATCGTACTGATTTATCTGGGGGGGTGGGTTATATTCGTTTGGTGCAGTTTAGTGCTAATGCTGCTAAGGAAATGCGGGATGCCATACAGGGGTTGGAAAAGCGTGGGGTAACTGGCTATATTTTAGACTTACGTTCTAATCCAGGTGGGTTGTTACAGGCTAGTGTTGAAATTGCAGAAATGTGGATTCGGGAGGGGGCGATCGTTTCAACCGTCGATCGTCGTGGAGAAGTGGATCGTCAAGTGGCAAACCGTCGTAATCTGACTGATAAACCCGTGGTTGTTTTAGTGAACGGGGGATCAGCTAGTGCCAGTGAAATTTTATCTGGTGCCTTGCAAGACAATAAGCGGGCGTTAGTGGTTGGTACTAAAACCTTTGGGAAAGGGTTAGTACAGTCAGTTCAACCCTTGGGGGATGGCTCAGCAATGGCTGTTACCATCGCCAAATATCTTACCCCCAATGGTAGGGATATTAATAAGCATGGGATTGACCCTGATGTATCCCTAGAATTGACTGAAGAACAATTAAAGCAATTAATTGCTGACCGCGATCGTATCGGAACCTTAACGGATCCCCAGTATTTAAAGGCACTGGAAACCCTGAAAACTGAAATTGCTCTCATCAAGAAACGGACTGCTTCCACAGGTGCCATGGCACGTTAATCACT
>CAIUCS010000057.1 GCA_903897715.1 uncultured Synechococcales cyanobacterium | reverse complement strand
GATGAAGAGGTTCCCATGCATGTGAGCAAAGTCTGGGGCATTGCACAAATAAAAGATGAATCAAGAAAATCAAGGAATCGATTTGTAGTTAAGATAGTGAATTAACACATAAATTGAATGTCTCAACATTTGTTCGGATTTTGAATACCATACAGTTTTACGATGCAATCGACCACGATACTGTCTCAGTTTCGTATTTTCACCCTCAACTCTAGTCATGTAGGTGATGATGACCAGGATACCCATATCAATCAGGAGAAGAACAATTGTATTTTACGCTTGTATTTTACGCTCCTCCATCTGTCTCCCCTTTTACCCAAAATCTTGGGACTAAATTAGGGACTAAATTCCTGCCAAAATCAGCCTCTGTTACCTGAGATTATCCAAATTGTCCACATACCTTCCCAAATAGAAAACAGCCCTGGAGATGAGTTCCAGAGCCACCTTTATCCTAGAAACCTCAATGCCAGGAGGCGGACTTGAACCGCCGACACGAGGATTTTCAGTCCTCTGCTCTACCGACTGAGCTATCCCGGCTAAAAGATTGACTTTATTCATTTAACCAATAATGGGGATCTTTTGCAACAGTTGAGGAATGATTTTTATCCCTTGAAGTTGGGAGTATTTTGTCACTACCTTTCCCTACGGTAAATGATAATGGGTACAGATTTTTAGCTTGGAATTGATAGACTAGTTTTACATTGGCAAGAATAGGTATAAGCTGTGAATAATTTATCTAAAGCCATCCCCCTGGATGCCCTTTGTTATGATGAACGGGGGTTGATTCCCGCAATTGTGCAAGATTATCTGGATGGTACCGTACTAATGATGGCTTGGATGAGTCGAGAATCTCTTCAGAAAACATTGGATACTGGTGAAACCTGGTTTTGGAGCCGCTCTCGTTCCCAGTTGTGGCATAAAGGTGCCACCTCCGGACATTTACAAAAGATTCATTCCCTTCGATATGATTGTGATAGTGATACCCTATTGATTGGGGTCGAGCAAGTGGGAGGAATTGCCTGTCACACTGGTGAACGGAGTTGTTTTCATCTAGTGGATCACACAGTTAGTTCCCCACCAGGAGATATGTTATCCCAAGTGTTTGCTGTGATTCGCGATCGCCGGGATCATCCAGTAGAGTCTTCTTACACCTGTAACCTATTAACCGCAGGGGACAACAAAATTCTAAAAAAAATTGGAGAAGAAGCCGTCGAAGTAGTAATGGCATGTAAAGACCATGACCCGGACGGGATTGCGGCTGAAGCAGCAGATCTTTTTTATCATGTCTTGGTCGCCCTTGCCCATCATCAGGTCGAACTTCGCGATGTCTATTTCAAGTTATTACAACGACGACGATAAGCCAGTTCCACACCACACAGTCTAATTTTGCAGCCCTCACCTTAATTCCCTCTCCCAGAACGGGAGAGGGACTTTGAATCCGGTTCCCCTTCTCCTTTTTTAAGGGAAGGGAGGGATGAGGGCAAACGTGCAAAATTGCATACTCTCAACTGATTCCTACCCCTAATTAGAGTATTATAAAAATTGAGTCTACTAAATGGCTCTCCCCTCCTTAGACTCAAAAATGAAGGTTTCTAGACAGACTGAGTTACACGTCTGGAGGTAATTATATTTTACTTGAATGGAAAGAATGGTACCTATGTCCTTGAAGCAGGGGTTGAACCCAGCGGTTTCTGATCAATGGTATCCATTAGGAGTGTCATCAATTTTTGATAAAAACTGGATTGGAGTATTGTGCGCATCTTTATTACCGGAGCAAGTGGGTGTATTGGTCACTATATTGTGGATCAATTAATTCATGAAACAAATCACGAATTATTTTTATTAGTACGCAATCCTGATAAGTTCCGGTTAGATGTGAGCCACCTCCCCCGAATCCATTTAATCCAAGGG
>CAIUCS010000056.1 GCA_903897715.1 uncultured Synechococcales cyanobacterium | reverse complement strand
TTTCTGGATTTTTTCAACCCCTTGTTTCATCAATATTAGGGTTTCTTCCCCCCTTCGTTGCCAATTATCCAGGGCATGGGTAGGGCGTTGGTACAATTCACTAGTTAGGAGCGATCGCTCATGGAACAATTTATCTTCCAATAGTTTCAAAGCATAATCGTTGGGGGGGTCTTTTTTTGTCAGATCCCCATAGGTGTCTAAAAAAGAACGCCGACGACAACGTTGATGATTCAGAAGAAGGTCATCTGTGATCAGCACGCAACTCTAAGCCATTGAATAAAATCTGGTGAAGTTGAAAAAAACACGAGCCTACCCTTCCGCCATTTACCACCCCCAAGTGCCCGCCCCGCCCTTAAACGGTCCGACAATGTTAGCAGTAATCCAACCTCCATAAAAGTCTCCTGCTTGGGCATTGACCAATTCATCACCAACATAGCATGCATCCATAGGACTGGCAAAAAAACCATAATAGTGTTCAATTTCGCGGAAACAAGGGGTCGGTTGATAGTATCGCCACGCCCCTTGATGAATAACTTGATGATTGATGCAAATATCATAATATTCGTAACGACCCTTCCACTCACAAACACCCTGACGGGGATTAGGGCTTAAATAGGTTAGCTGAACATCGGCGGATGGAAAGTAGTAGGTGGGTGGATGACTGGTTTCCAACACCCGTTTGCCACGATTTGTTTCAGCCAACACCCTGCCATGACAAATCACCTTTAGGTGCTGTGGGGTATCTTCTAAAATTGCTGGACGGGGATAATCCCAAACTGACTCCTGTCCTGGTTTTGGTGGTATTTTGTTTTTCATCTTCCAATCTGTTCAATGGTACGAAGGTTCCATCTTTCCCACATTTTCCCGTGCCCAATTTTTACTCCTCAAAAGGGAAGAACCCATGGACAAAGAGTAAAAGCCTCTCCCAAGAAAGGTAATTGGTTGCAGTAATATTCATCATTCAAATGAATGAAAAATTGATCCAGCGGTCTCGTTGGTCTAATAACCAATCCAACCAGGAATGGGCAGTCCAGGTAGGGGATTGATCAGCCAAATATCGTCCTAACGGAGTCAGACGAAAGCTATCAGTAATTCCTTGTCCATCTACTTCTCGCCGTAGAACCCCAACTTGAATCAGCCATAACAAGGATCGTTCTGCCTGCCGTTGAGATAATAGGGAACGGGTGTAACCAGATTGTACCCCCGCAGGTCCTGCAATCCCCAGCAATGCAATACTTTGCCTTCCCATCGCCTCAAATAGGGATTGTCGAAATGGTGTACATTTGATAGCTCTTACTGCTCGATTGACGGTGGCAGAGGGGTAGGTCTTCATGGGAGTTTTGAAAATAAAAGTATCTACAGTGCTAAAATCCAGTTCACCAATGTTCTTACTCCATAACCAGTGGCTCCGGGCTGATGATAGCCACGTTCCTTTTCTGTCCATACCGGTCCAGCAATATCCAAGTGCGCCCAAGGGGTTTCTTTCACAAATTGTTTAAGAAATAAGGCAGCAGTAATGGAACCAGCAGCCCGTGGTCCCGTATTTTTCATATCGGCAACGATGGATTTAAGTCCTTCAAAGTACTTTTCTTCCATTGGCATTTGCCAGACTTTTTCCCCTGCTAAATTGGCAGCAGTTTTAAGCTCATCGGCCATCCTTTCATCGGTTGTCCACAGACCGGCAATATCATCTCCTAGGGCAACAACACAAGCCCCAGTCAAGGTGGCTAGATCTAATAAGGCATCCACACCTAACTTTTCAGCAAATATGAGCGCATCAGCCAAGGTCAAACGTCCTTCGGCATCCGTATTATTCACTTCAATGGTTTTACCATTTGCCGCGGTTAAAATATCACCGGGATGAATGGCACGACCACTGATCATATTTTCGGTGACTGCGCTGATAAAATGCACTTGGATGTCTTTGGGACGGATCTGACCAATCACCTTAGCCGCTCCCAGGGTGGCAGCGGCACCAGCCATGTCTACTTTCATCATTTCGATGCTGCCACCAGCAACTTTAATATTAAGACCACCACAGTCAAAGGTTAGCCCCTTACCAATGATGGCTACTTTACGACGGGGGGTAACGGGCGGGTTGTAGGTAAGATGAATGAATTTGGGCGGTAAATCTGAAGCTTGGGCAACCCCAAGAAAAGCTCCCATACCTAAAGATTCACAGTCAGATTGTTCTAAAATCTCTAGTTCTAATCCATGGGTGTGAGCAATGGTTGTCGCTGTTTCTGCCATAGATGCCGGAGTAACCACATTGGCAGGGGCGGACACCAATTCTCGGGCTAAGATGACTCCACTCACAATCTGTTGGGCACGAACCAATGTAGAGGTTTGATCGGTTAAACCTAGTAAACTCACTTGTTCTAGTACATTTTTTGTCTCTCCGGGGTCAGATTTGAAGCGGTTATCCTGATGGGAAGAAAGCCAGATCCCTTCAGCAATACTTTGGGTGGAAAGGGGGATGTCACTGTTCCATGGGGGTAGGGATAACCCTAGGATTTTAGATTTTTCTTTCTGGGCTGCCTTTGTTGCCAACGCCGCTGCTTGTCGTAATCCGTCAAGTTTGAATGTTTCGTGCTTTCCTAAACCCAGTAGAATCAGTTTCTTAATGGGACTGTTACTCCCTAACCGTGTGGCGGTAATACTGCCCTCTTTGCCATCAAACCCAACTTCATTGATGAGTTCTTTCACCATGCCATTCAACCGGTTATTAAGAGACTGTAGTTCATCAACCACCTCATAATCGTCTACAAATAATCCAATTGCTAACGCATCTCCACACCAATCTAAATAAGAGAGTTCACTGGTTTGTACATCCATTCCTGGTAACCTAAGCCCTTTAATTTGATACATTCTTTTAGTTTAATCAATTTAGGACTTACTTAGCTTAGGGTTGGGGTTTCCTTGCTGACGAACCTAACCCTAACTGTCTTAAATTAGCATACTTTTTGGGTTCCCTTGTCCAACCTGCAAAAAGTTTGTTGCTCCCATGTTACGACTCAGAATGGATGGAATGGCATTCAGCTAACACTTGAACTTTTTCTAATGCCTTTACTAGGCGCTGGGCTTGGGGTCTATAGAGGGGGTAGTCTAGGGTCAGTGGCAGACTAGCCATGACGGTTCTAGCTATTTCTAATCCACATCCGGTAATACGAGCAATGGCATTCCCTCCTTCAAATACAGCGGTGGGGTTTAATGCGTGGGTGATGTGAACAACCCACTGACGATGAAACCGATCCCCCTGTTCAATCCGACGTAGCCCATCAATCGTAGTCAGGACAATTAAGCGATCGCCAGTCTGTAGCCGCATATCATCCGATGGCAAAATACACGAAGGTTGGTGTTTTCGTCCATGTAAAATGGGTACAACTCCGTATCCACATCCCACATCTGAAAGTAACCAATTATTCAACTCATCGGTATCGTCAATTTCATACTCTGTAATTAAAATTGTTTGGTCATTGAGATCAAATAAATTAAGGACATTCTCCCCAAAAGCTGCCGCTGCAAATGCTTCTGCAGTTAATTGATATACTTCTAAAACAGTTGCATAGGGCAAAAGCCGGTCCACATTACGGGCAAACATGGGGTTAAATGTTCCAATCACCAGATTCAACTGGGAATTGATCTTATGTGCCATTAGTCCAATTTCTAAATTGGTAACTTCATCCTCCGTTAAAATCACAATCCCCTTAGCGGTGGATAGATTCACTTGATGCAAGGTCTCTTTTGCTGTGCCTACAATCAAAGGCATGTGGACAAACTTAGAATTGTGGTCATCCATTAACTCTTCAGTCATAGCAACCACCGTTTGGCGCAGGTTGATGAGGACATCTGCCACCCGCTGTCCAATTTGCCCTAATCCCACCACTACCACATGGTCGCGATGAGGAACTGCCTTCCTCCGACGCAAAAATGACCATTTTGCTGAAAGTAATTGCTCCGTTAAAATGGCATATAAAATACCAATAAAAATGGTTCCAGCCATCGACAGAGTAATGCTAAAACTGCGTAACCACCATGGAACAGGGAAGGGAACTTGTAGCTGTCCGAATAAATCCCCATAACCCCCAATGGCCAATACTAAGGACACATTAATGGCATCTTGAAAATTAAGACTTGGGTAATATAACTTATACAAAAGAGTTCCGATGAACAATAAACCAAGCATCATCCCCGCACTCAATAACCCCACCCGTTGGGTTTGGCTCTGTTGTACCTGATTCCAAATAGCCTGTATACCACGACCAATGAACTGAGGATGGCAAAAATACCAAAAAGATTGACCGGGGGATGGTTTGGATAAAGTCTTTTGGGATGAAGACCGGTGCAACTCGGTATCAGAAATTTCAATCCAGGTGAGGGTATCCCCCGCTTGAACTAATGTATCGGACTGCCAGTTATTAAAGGTTTGGGTGACTGGCATTGTTGAGGTAGAATGGGTTAAGATGCGTCGATTCCAAGTATGTAGTTCATGGAGTAGGCGACGACCACTCCAAGGGTGGGTAGATGGTATACACAATTGCATCACCCGTAAGTTTTGATGATCGCATTCAAAAAAACCCCGCATATCCTTGCTGGAGGCAGCTAAGGCAAAAGCTATGGCTGATAATTGGTCAGTGGCAAATGCTGTGAAGTTACCCAGTTCTTGCCCTAAGAGCATGTTGAGATTTTCCTGGGATGACCGCACGACTAACCTGGCATGGGGATTAAGGGATCGGACAGCAAAAGCAATTTCAATGTTCACCCGTTCATTATGGCTGACAATTAAAACGGATCGACATCGTTCAACCTGTGCCTGCTGTAAAATAGATGGGTAACGATAATCCCCAATGATCAGCCGGTAAAACATATGCTCCATGTCCGGCATTTGCCAGGTGGGGGGATTTAGATCTATCCCGGTAACCTTTACCTGAAATTTATAGAGAGCCGATACACAGTACTGCCCTAGGGCATCTAATCCGCACACTACAAATTCAGAGGAGTTAGTCATTGATCTTGGATTCGGTGTGCCTTTCATACCTTAGTTTAAGGATGGAATAATAGCAAATCCCCATGGTAATGTTATCACTCACAATTGAATATGGCATTGGCTCCTATTGGCTATCCCATGGTTGGTATTAAAGAAATCAACTAGAAAAGATGTTAATATTATCGAATAATTGAAATGATTATTTCAAAAACAATGGCTACCACTGGGGCTGTAGCTCAGATGGATAGAGCGATCGCCTCCTAAGCGATAGGTCGAGGGTTCGAATCCCGCCAGTCCCGTTGATAAATTTCAATACATTTTCCCTTACTCTCCCTAACTAAGACTGGGGATCACCAGAATTGATGTCCGCCCATAGCCTGAGTTAGGGCTAGAAAGGGGTTTAAACTAAATAGACGGATACTTTCAATCGTTAAAATCCCTGCCCAAATTAAAATACTAAGCCCCGCCGCCGCTGCTGCAATATCTTTACTGATTCGAATCTGTTCATTATACTGAGGTTCAACAAAATCACACAGTACCTCGATGGCACTATTAAATAATTCAGAAATTAACATCACCCCCATTGCAATTAATATCAAACTAGCATCGATCCATTGACGGAGGAAGAAAGCACCGATTAAAACCGGTATAGATAAAATTACTTTATAGGCAACGCTAAAGTCGGTAATCACAGCGACATGAAGTCCTGCCAGAATTACCTTCAATTTTCTAACAGGATGATAACCATGGGAACGCAACTGATTGGGCATGATCAATATAGTAAGGGACACCATGAATTACTCTATTTGTATTGAGCCAACAATAGAGGATGGAGGAAAGAACCGAGGTAAACGGCGAATAAACCACCACTCCCTCTCCTTGTCAGATAAATTAACCGAATAAAGAGTAAGAACTAACGGTTCCTGAATATGGGGATACCCAATAATTTCTACCACATAGGACGGATGGGTTTTACAAGCCATTTCAGGGACAAATCTACGACCAATCCGCTTCCAACTTGGCTCCTTGCTACGCCATTCCAATCGACAGCAGGGCCACGGTAATTGCTCTCGATCATAAAGGCGACAACAGGATCCCATCACTCGATAAATAAAGTGAGAACCGGGACTCTGAATCAAAAAACCATAGGGAAGGGGATGAACCATGGATTCATTCTACTTGACCAGATTCTTGTTGAATGCGGTTTACCAAGGACTGAACCCTCTTTACCCCATCAGATGGGGTGAAATCTATAGGAAATTTTCCCCGTCTGATCATCCGTAGTCCTAAAGGGACTAAACTCATGAGACCTTGTAGGTCACGCAATGAATGACTCATCACTTGAAGACCAAACAATCGTTCATCGACCCACCCCCCCAATTTAACTAAATTAACTAGCACTTTACGATGACGGATGGCACGACTGTCAACTTGATCGTCATGCCGTGCTAGAATTTGTTGTTTAATTTTACCAATTTGATCCATGGGTGCTACATCCATAGGACACACGGAATTACAGTAATAACAGCGGGTACACCCCCACACCCCCTGAATGCTGTTATAGTTTTCAAGCCGCTCTTCTGTCTGGGTATCTCGGTTGTCAGCCAGTAAGCGCTGAGCTTTCGCAAGGGCATGGGGACCAACAAACTGGGGATTCACCTGCACAGCATTGCATTCAGAATAGCAAGCCCCACACAAGATACAATTTCCCATAGCGTCTAATTTAGAGCGTTCAAAAGGAGTTTGTAAAAACTCCCGCTCAGGTACCTGTTGGTTGACATGGCTGACACAAGGTTTAATAGCATAGAGGTTGTTCCAAAAACCTTGCATATCTACAACTAAGTCCTTGATGACTGGTAAATTCCCCATGGGACCAACTGTAATTTCTGGCATATCATGGCAGGGATTGCTGGCAGGGGGTTGGCTAGAATCAAGCTTCCCTGACCGTCTCACTTCATGACCAACATTTTCTTTACAAGCCAAAGCAGATCGACCATTAATCTTCATGGTACAACTACCACAAATGGTATTGCGACAGTTTTTGCGAAATGCAAGTGTGCCATCGTGATGCCATTTAATCTGGTTCAAACAATCTAGGATTGTACTTCCCGGATCAACCTCTAATTCATAAGGAGCAATGCTAGGGGAGGCATTCCCAGTTTGACGCCAAATTTTAAGCCGTACCCACATAAGTTAAAACCACATAAGGGATTTGCAATAGTACAATTCAGGGTAGATTACGCTCAGCAATAGGTTTTCTTGAAGTAACAGGCGATCGCTTCAAGGGTTTTGGTGAATCAGAAGTAATAGTTGGAGTTATAGGAGTGGGATCGATAGTGTGGTTAGAGTCATCAATGGAGGGGGAAGGAGGGGTTTCTTCTGGAATTAACTTGGGGAATGTTTCAGAATGGTCCGGTTTTGGAGCCTCTGATTCCATAGGAACTGGAGAAGGAATTTGAGTAGATGGGGATGGAATACCAGAATTTTCTTTCGTAGATGAAGAACTAGGTTCAGAGGCTTCAGCAGAGGGAGCATTGATGACTTGAACCGAGGATGGCTCCGGGGAGGGGGAAGGAACCGGAGAAGATGGAGTGATATCAACCCTATTAATGTCTACAATCTGTCGTGCTTTATCTAAGGGGATTTCACCACGGGTTAGCTTAGAAATACCATCCTGCCCATTAGGTTTATAAGTAAATAGGCGAGCTACTGAGTTAAAGCCGTTGCGGATCTCATTCCCTTGATCATCAATTAATTCTAGTTTAACCCAGTTACTACCTGGATTAAATCCCTTCAAATACAACGGTTGCCAATGATCTAAGATAAAACTACTATTATTAATTGTTGCTCGTATCCGCCAGTCACCAATGGTATCGTTTTGATGTTCTTGGGCAACTAAGTGGAGGGGAGCATTGGTTAAATAATAGTCTAACAGGATTGGTTCAGCCCCAAGATTTCCTATAGGTTGGTTAAACGTAAGTAGTGGCAGTTTAGGATCTGGTTGATTTTCATCAGTTTTAGTAAAAACATGGAAATTAATTTGTAGGTACGCTCCTTCATTTTTAAAGCTTTCTTGCCATGGACGGGCGGCAAAGACTCGGAGAATGTGGGTTCCGGGAGATAGATCCTTAAGGATGAGGGGTTGGGTAATGTCAAAAATGTCTATACCTGGTTGGTTATCCACCAAAACGTGTAAGTGGGGTCCCAATTCCAATTCTTTGTCTTGGAATAACGGTAACCCCTCTACTTGAAAGGCAACTTTGACCGTGGTTTCCTGAATCACTTCATCTGGCTTGGGACTAAGGATACTTACTTGGGGACGGTACATATCCAATGCTTCAGATAATTTCTGTAATCCTTGGGGAGGACTGACTTCAACGACTTTACTCAGTGAATTCGATTTGACTAGCCCCTTGGGTAGGGAAATTGACCAGGCAGGAGGTACCATCCACCCCCATAGGCAGCAAACCAACCAGAGAATGAGTAGACCCATGGTGACGGGATACCAGTTTTTTATCTCCCACCGGAAAATAGTGGTCATTTCAAATTCCCTAATCCAAGTAAATCGTCCTGAAAAGTCAACCATTTATCTATATTTATTCACCGTCAACGATTATGAAACAGTTAATGCTGAATGCTTGGGAGTTAACTTAAATTTAGCTAAATTTGCCAATTCATGAAGTTGTTGAATTGCTTCGGCTCCTTCCAACTTCATTAGTTCTCGATCATCTCTCATTTCAGTCCAAGTTATACCATAATCAGAAACCAGAAAACGAATGAGATGATCGTCTCCTAAACTGACCATGAAAGAAGCACTGTGTAGCTGGTCTCCACAAGTATAACAGGATGCCAAATAGCCAAGATTTTCCAAAACAATTGCCAATGCTTGGAGATTCATAACCAAGTCTTTAACAAAACCCCGATATTCTGATGCAAGTCTAAGAAACACAAGTACCTCTGCTGATTACCTGAACGGGATTAACTCTCCTAAAATTGAAATATAAATTATTTAAAATACGAACTAAAACTTAACATGTTAGTGGAATTAAAAAATTTTTTAACCAGGGAGAAAAAAAGAGTTTTCCAATTTTTCCTCATTTTATGGGAAACCAAATACCCTAGATAGAGATAGATTGATGAATTAAAATTTGATACTAACTATTTTAACCAATCAAGGGATAATTTAGAGGTATCAATAATAACCATCTGAGAATAGTTCAGTAAAATAACCATTTACTTAACTGACGTGCCACCAACCAAAACTAGGTCCAATGAACCGAACTGTTATCCACCAGAGTGCTAAACCAACAATACCAATCCATGCTCCCCTAGTACTCCATTTTGTAAATTGTTCCGATTGCCCTTTCGTAATTGGCAACCATGGCACTATGGTTTCAGATTTGCCATAGTCTTCCCCGAGTAATTCTTTACGACGTTTAGACTCCCCCATTTTTACACCTTTCACGTATGAAAACTTAATAGTTATATTTCCCTAATCATAACCGAAAGACGGACAATCAGGAAATATGATCATGTTCAAATTTACATGGGTTTTAATTCCTATTTTCCATAGGCTTAGGCTGCTCATCTCCGGAGAAGTACATAATTTAATCATCTAAGATGGATTATTATGACTCTTAGATAACGATATTCCTTACATTCAATCATCTACCATGGCTGTCCAGCTTCGTATTAACGTCCCTCAACATTCTTTGATTCGTCATTGGCTAGGGGTTGCTCGAGATGGTTCAACCCCTTCTCCCTTATTTCGCACTGCCATGACCGAATTGGGGCGATGGTTGACCTATGAAGCAATGCGCGATGAATCTACGGGGTCATGGTTGCCAACCCGTGATGAAAGGCTGGAAACACCTCTGGGAAATTGTTCTGCCACATTTATCGACCCTGATATTCCCGTTGCCGTCATACCAATTTTGCGGGCTGGTTTAACTCTCCTCGAGGGGGCACAAGGACTACTACCCTTGGCAAGGGTCTACCATATTGGGGTTTTCCGTAATGAAGAAACACTTCAACCAACCTGCTACTTAAACAAGCTGCCAAACGAATTTTCACCCTCCACCCGGGTTTTGATTAGTGAGCCGATGATGGCAACGGGTGGCACCATTGGTTTAACCCTTGAGGAGTTGGTAAATCGAGGAGTCAATCCCAGCTTGATTCGGATCATTTCCGTGGTTGTTGCTCCCCCTGCTTTGCAAACACTAGCTGCCCGGTTTCCCAGTCTTAATATTTATACAGCTGCTATCGATGAACAATTGAATGAACAGGGCTTTATTGTTCCAGGGTTAGGAGATGCTGGAGACCGCGCCTTTGGCACTTAATGTATTCTAGTAGACAAGGAGTGACTATTCAATATTCTGAGACCCCCAAATTAGAGATACAATAATTACTAACTTTACTATGATGAATTCAATGGACTTATGAGTCAACGTCAGGGATTTACAGGTGGGTTTCTCCTCGGTGCGGTACTAGGTGGTGCCATCGGGGGAATTATAGGGGCATTAGTATCCTCTGGTTTGAACAATTCTCAAACGGGTGGTTCATTAGAAGAAGGGGAAGACGGTCAACTTCCTCTTCAGTCACAGTTAGGGATGGAAGCCGCCAGACAAAATTTAGAAGATAAAATTGCCCAATTAAATCAGGCAATTGAAGTTGTGCGTCAACAAGTAGAAGACGACTACTCTGGGAGTGACCTTAGTAACCATGGTTAACTGTTTCTATAAGCGGGTAACGCGATTCGAACGCGCGACATTCACCTTGGCAAGGTGACGCTCTACCACTGAGCTATACCCGCATTACCCCTTATTATAGTTAAGATTGATTGACTGTCAATGATTTCCACGGAGAAAAATAAAAATCTTTACGGAACAAGGGAATACTGACATCATTCCGGCAAATATTTACTTAAAATAATATGCAATTTTTCAATAGATGAGGGTGAAACATGACTCCATGGAGTCAGAATCCCATTCTTCAAAGCTGAATGAGCCGCCGATTGAGGGGGATGTGCCGCCAAGCGTTCCACGGTTGCTTGAATCACCCGTTGGGCATTGACGGCATTACGGTGTAAATTATGAATAATCATATCCACAGTAACACTGTCATGATCAGGGTGCCAACAATCATAATCAGTCACGAGAGCCAAAGTAGCATAAGCGATTTCTGCCTCCCTTGCTAACTTTGCTTCTGGGAGATTGGTCATCCCAACAATACTAGCACCCCAACTCTGGTATAAATGAGACTCTGCTTTTGTAGAAAAAGCTGGACCTTCCATGCAAACATAGGTGCCATTCCGATGCAAGTTAACCCCAGTTAAATTCAAACTATCAATAGACTCCCCTAATACAGATGCTAATTGATGACAAACTGGATCACCAAAGGCTACATGGGCTACTAGTCCTTCTCCAAAAAAAGTAGATTGACGGTTTTTGGTACGGTCAATAAATTGATCTGGAATAACCATATCTAGGGGTTTTACCTCTGCTTTTAAGGAACCAACCGCAGATGCTGAAATCAAATACTCTACGCCCAATTGCTTCATGGCATATATATTGGCTCGGAAAGGTAATTCTGATGGTAATAGAGTATGATTTCGTCCATGACGGGCTAGAAATGCCACCCTGGTTTCCCCCAGCGAGCCAATGATTAAGGCATCAGAAGGAGCACCAAAGGGGGTTTCAATCACAATTTCTTCCACATCCTTGAGGGCGTCCATTTGATATAGCCCACTGCCGCCAATTATGCCAATTTTCACTGTAACCATAATGCCATCCTTGAATTGTTTTTGCTATGTACCTGCTGATTGACTGGCAAGGTACTACCCCGGATTTCCTTTAAACCTTTCCCATTTCATCCATCTTTTTTGTAATGTTACCACTAAAACCAGTTGATTTGCCTTGGTTAACCCAACCCCATTCTATGCTTTCGTTACCCCCTCCCCCCAGTAACCCCTCCCCCCAGTAAAGAGGGTTCCATGGGGGCGTCCTAATTTTGCAGACCTCACCCGCTGATATCTCCCCTAGGGGGAAATGAACGGGTACATTATTTCAGTTGTGGTATGAGTAAGACTAATCATTTCTTGCATCTTTTATTTACTAACATTGAACTATGGATAAAGAACTCAAAGATATGGAATTGGGCAACACAAAACCTACTATCTCCCGAATTGCTCTGCAACAACTTACACAAACTCCTCTTCCTATTGCCTTAGGGGTGCAAGCCTTTGTTTTTTTTGTTGTCAGTTTATTAATGTTAGGGTATTCCTCCTTTGTGAGTTTTTGGTTGGCAGCAGTCGGGGGGCTTTCAACTGGCATTATTGCCACATATTGGCTGTCTGATGACCCTAATAAACCTGAAGGTGGGGAAAAGCAACCATCATCCCAGTCAACTTTTCAACGCCTGAAAGATAGGTTTTTGTCTAAACCCGGCGAGTTAGGATTAAACACAAAAACTATGTCAGAGCGTCAAATACGGTATGCCATTTCCAAGGATCGGCGTAAAAAAGGGTTCTTAGGGCTATTCTCGGGTTTGCGTCATCCTAATTTATCCAGGGGTAGAAAATGATAAAGAAATTAAATTCACCCTTGATTGAATAGTGTGATAAATTTTGGTTTTTTGATGGAATGGTTCAAGTAAAAGTGGTTTCAGTGAATCCTTTTTTTGGATTTGTAATTGATTGGGTGAAACCTATCTTCAATTGTTGTAGATGGTTTCCATCGCAGCAAGAAACGAGCTTCATGGAGCCTAAATATACTGATTTATGCAAGAATCTATGTTTAGCTTAGTTAGGTGAGATGTTGCTTGACTGTCAAAAGTTGTACGCCCTCACCCCCAACCCCTCTCCCAAGGGGCGAGGGGAGCCCATCCACCCCTCCGGTTCCCTCTCCCATCGGGAGAGGGCTAGGGTGAGGGCTTTCGGGGTTTTGGCTGAGAAGTTTTGTCAGTCAATCAGGGTGAGATGTCTTACTTATACATTGACTATTTTGAGGAATTGGGATTGTCCCGCTTCCTTTGGTTACACAAAGGTGAGGATACCATGAACGTTGAATTCCAACATATTAGTAAGTCTTTTGGTGTACTTCGAGCTAATGATGACATCTCTTTCAAGATTAAAGCAGGTTCCATCCATGGACTACTTGGAGAAAATGGGGCTGGTAAGAGTACTTTAGTCAAAATCCTTAGTGGATTTTTATTCCGGGATAGGGGTACCATTCTTTTGGATGGACAGCCTGTATCCATTCGTAGCCCATGGGATGGGATTCGGTTTGGGATTGGGATGCTCCATCAAGATCCCCTTGATTTCCCGCCCATGACCGTCTTGGATAACTTTATGATAGGTAAGCCTGGTTGGCTTACCCGTCGTCATCAAGCTCGGCAACAATTTAATTACTGGATTCACCAGTTCAACTTTAAACTAGATGCAGATGAACTGGTGACTGATTTGACTGTGGGAGAACGGCAACAATTAGAAATTGTTCGATTACTCTCTCTTGGAGTTAAAACCCTAATTTTAGATGAACCAACTACGGGAATTTCTGCTGTTCAAAAAGATTTATTATTTGCCGCCGTTCGCCAGTTAGCCCAAAAAGGTCAATCAATTATTTTTGTATCCCATAAACTGGAGGATGTTAATTCCCTTTGCGATCGCCTCACTGTAATGCGTCAAGGTAAAATTGCAGGACATCTGACCACGCCCTGCCAGGATAGTGCCGTGATTCAACTCATTTTTGATCGTGAACTTTCCCTCCCCGTAAAATCCAGCACCAGGCAGGAAGAAACCCTATTAGAACTAACAAATATCAAGGTACAGGGGGATCGCATCGGACTAGCCATCAGCCATCTTGCCATTTCTAGAGGAGAGGTAATTGGACTGGCTGGACTAGAGGGTAATGGACAACAACTATTGCTACAGATGTGTGCAGGCTTAGTCAAACCAACTAAGGGTACAATACTGATCCATCATCAAGACCTAACCAGTAGACCCTATAAGGATTACTTAAAAGCAGGAGTAGGGTATTCCCCTGCTGATCGATTGGGAGATGGGTTAATTCCCGGTCTGTCCATTCATGAACATTTAGCACTACGTACCCCTTCCCCCCACTGGTTTATCCATTGGAAGCACATATTGGAGACGACCCATCATATTATTGAATTGTTCAATATTCGAGGTAAACCCCACACCAAAGTGGAGCATCTATCCGGTGGCAATCAACAACGAACCCAAATCGCTCTTTTACCGATTCCCCTCAATGTATTATTGATGGAACATCCCACCAGGGGTCTGGATATTGAATCGGGGTTATGGATTTGGCAACAACTAATGTCACGATGTGAAGGTGGAACCACTATCCTATTCATGTCTTCTGATTTAGATGAAATTATGCAGTATAGCGATCGGGTTCTTGTCTTTTGTGGCGGTCATGTATCTGAACCCATTGAAGTAACCAGTCTAACCGTTGAACGCTTAGGGCGATTGATTGGAGGACGGTTTGAGAACGAGCTGACTACCATTGCTTAGGGGGAAACCTATGAATTCTCTTTTTAATCAAGAATTATCCCATCGGAGTTCATTCATAGGATGGGTTGCCATCCTTGCTGCTTTATTTTTTACCTGTGCCATAATTTTACTATCAGGTTCTTCCCCAGTGGCAGTCTTCCACAGCATTATCATTGGTGCTTTTGCCACTCCCGATCGCTTTGCCCGGGTCTTTACCACCCTTGTTCCCTTATTATTATGTGGGTGTGGACTCATGTTTACCTTTACGGCGGGGCTATACAACCTAGGAATTGAAGGACAAATTGCGTTTGGGGCAATTGCAGCCATGGTGCCCTTACAACTAGGACAATCATTGCCAGCTCCATTCCTATTACTACTAGCAATCGTCGCTGGGGCAGCGGGTGGTATGCTATGGGGATTATTGGCGGGTTGCCTAAATGTATTTGGACGTATCAATGAAATCTTTGCGGGATTAGGCTTGAACTTTGCCGTTGATGGACTTGCCCTGTACCTAGTCTTTGGTCCATGGAAACGACCGGGGGTTGCTTCCATGAGTGGAACCGAACCTTTACCAGAATTCCTATGGCTACCAACCATTGGTAACACTGATGCCAGCCTAATTTCTATCAGTATTGCCATTATCGCCCTATACTGTACATTTCTAATTCTTAGAGGTTCTTATTTTGGGTTGCGCTTGCGTGCAGTTGGTTCTAACCTGCGAGCATCCTATGTATTAGGAATTTCCTCTATCCAGCAATTATTAAGTGCTTTTGCCATTTGTGGCGGGTTGGCGGGGGTAGCGGGGGCATTCCAGGTGATAGGGGTATTCCATCGCTTAATTCCTAATATTTCTAGTAATTTAGGTTTTCTGGCACTTTTAGTTGCCATGTTAGCCAGAACCAAAGTATGGGTTTTATTACCCATTGCTTTATTTTTTAGTGTGCTTACTGTTGGCAGTCTGCAATTACCCCTTGAGTTAAGTCTTGAATCATCCCTGTCGGGGATTCTGCAGGGAACATTAGTGCTATTTATATTATTGAGTCGAGGGTTAAATCAGTTCTTCAATCAGCGAGGGGTATAAGGGGATTTGACTTTGACCTGCTGCCAACGGGGAAACAGGGACATTTATTTACTTTGCATTGATCCTGAAGACACCCGCCCCAGTGCGTCCCATTTCTTCAGGGGTATGTTGCAAATAAGCCGTGGCACCAGGCCATAGGAAAACCCCGGGAGTCACTGAACGAACCAGGTAATGGAAGGAATAGACACCCGGTTCAAGGCGATCGCTTGTTGCTACCACCCGGTCAGGGTAAATGGTTTGATAACCAATCTGCCAGCTATCTCCCTTTGCCTTGAAATAGGGGGTGGAAGTCTGGAAGCTGGCATCAATTGCCTCTAAACCGGCAGGTAATGGATCGGTAATGACCACCTGATCCACCGGATGATCGGTGATTATTTTCAGTCCAACATCAAAAACCTGACCAGTTGACACCTGGAATTCATCCTCCTTAGGATTCAGGCTAAATTGATACAAAACCTGTTCTTCATTAGCCGGACGAACTTCTCGTATCACCCGTAAACCATTGAGCCGTCCAGCAGACAAACCACGGGGGCGGTAACCGTAGGCAACCCAATAGTGCAGTTGTCCGGTGCCAGTTTTTTGTATGGTTAGGGTTTGTTTCCCCTTTGGTAATTGGGCAGTGGGAACCTTAAATGACTGACTTGGCAATCCATATCCCTGGAAACGACCATTGGCGATGGTTTTCCCCCCCAATTTCACAGTAGATTGGAAACGTGGGGGAGTTGGCTGCAATTGCCCATAGGTGACTAATGCTGAAAGAGCATTGGCATTTTCATAGGTTCCAGACCATACCCCTGCCCGTCGTTGGGCTAACAACCCTTGTACCACTCGGTCAATCTGGACGGGAGAGGCATTTTGGGCAATCAATAATTGTAAAAACTGTGCCTGTGCAATTGTGGCAGTCCCCAACCATGACCACCGTTGGGGTTGCTTAATTTGGGAAGACCGTCCTGTCTCCCCAACCAATTGTTGGAGTTGATTGGTAAGAATTTGGGATTCTGCTTTCCACTCAGGCAGAAAGGACAGCAGGCGGGCTAATTGGATTTTTCCCACAATGTCTAAATTATTGCGGTCTGAGTATAAGTCAGGAATAAATTCATTACGAGGGTTGCCCAACTCGGCAACAGCAAGTAAGCCAGCCAAGCGCACTTGATTCCGGCACGACTGGTCTTTACAAAAGTCATACTGCCCCGGATTGGCAATGATTTTATTTAAGTAGGACTGCACTCGTTCCCGGAACCAGGGAGCAACAGATAACCCCGCCCCTTGCGCCCGTGCCAAACCCATCGCCGCGTAGGGAGTTACAAACGGGTCAGATTGGGTCTGTCCTGGATAAGCAGCTAGTCCGCCGTCTGGCTTTTGCAAGGCAATTAGTTGGGTCATGATTGTCTTAGAGAACTGGACAGGATCCAATGATCCCAATTTTTGTCCGTACTGGGTGGAAAGCAGTTGCATACTGGCAGCGGTCAATAACTGACTGGCTAGGGGTTCTAGGAAGGGTAATTGCTCTGCCCTTAAAACATGTTCAACTGGGGCGGTGAGTTGGGGAAGCAGGGTACTGGAAACTTGCCCCTCCAACCCCCCAACTTTAGGATCTACCCCATCTCCAATAGTGAATGGAATTTGTACCCTACTACCAGTCACACCGGTTTCAATCACCTGTTCTAATGTATCAAAAGACCGTACCTCCAACGGAATAGCCACCCCATCCCGGGAACCATTTAACTCCACTGTAAACCTAGCTTCGCTTTTCCCGGGCACCCCAGCAACCATTGGAACCCGGTAGGCTGTGGTTCCAGCGGGAATTGTGGCAGGGTTTAGAGTAATGACTGTAGCTGATCTGGACTTAGTGTTTTCAACGGGTGGGGTGGCTTTTTCGTCAAACTGGATAGTGCCCCCCAACGTTCCCTGAATCAGGGCATTATTCCCCTTTTCTCCTTGAGTGATTGCCACCCCCCCCTGCCAGCGATCGCCTGGGCGAACAAATTGGGGCATAATTGGAGTGGCAATGAGGGGCTTAGTGGTCTGAAACGTGGTCTCTCCGGTTCCAAAACGTGCCAGAGAATTGTTGGAATCAACGGGGGATAATGGGGATCCATCCTTCCTCAGCTTCCCGAAATTCTGGGTATCAGCAGCCACCACCATCACACGCCAGGTAGTCAGGTCGTCGGGCAACCGAAAACTAAACTGGGCTTCTCCATTTTGGCTCGTGACCGTGGATCCCTTAAAAAAAGCCACTGGATGAAAATCTCGACGCACCTGGGTATCCCCTAAACCCATGGATAAACCGCCACCATAACCCCAACCCTTTTTAAGTGGGGATGAGAGGGGTTGTAATACCACATCGGGACGATTATCACCAAACCGCACGGTGACAGGTTGTTCAGCATAGACGGTCTTCACCAAGTCAGGGGGGCGATACCCGGTTAGTTGGAGGACAGCTTCATTGACCACCATTACCGTAACCTGGGAAGGAACCGGTTGTCCCGTAGAATTCTCCACCCGTACCCGTAGGGATTGTTCAGTATTGGGAGCCAATGCGGAGGAACGAACGGTGGTTTTCACCTGAAGGTATAGATCCTCCACCCCCGTGGTAAAGGGGGCAAACCCTACTTTTACTAGCTTGTCTAGCTTAGCCAGTTCAGCCAACTGGGATAGGGGCGTTCCCTGTCGTACCAAGACGACCTGGACGGCGGCATTGGGTAACATTTCAGGAGTGACCTTAAATTGAACCTGGGGGGCGCTGCCCCGGACTTTGGTGATGGATTGAAATAGGGGTTTGTCTTTAAGAATGGCAAAGAATAGTTCTGCTTCCGGATAGGGAGATTGGATCAGGGCGGTGGCTGTTTCCCCAATGTGATAATTTGACTTGTCGAGCTTAACCTCAAGACGATTGTTGGTATAGCGGTTTGCCCAATTGACCGCACCTGCACCAGTCACCCAAATTTGTAGTTCAGTCCCACTCCGTTCATCCCCACCAATGGTGGCTCGGATGCGATAGGATCCTGGTTGGGGAGGAACCAGGGATAGGGATATGGGGCGATCCCCTGATGAAACTTCCGTTTGGGCTACAGTTTTATAGTCCACTTGATCAGTTTGGGTGGTACTCCCCTCAACCACTTGGGTGATACTGCCATAGGTCATGGATTGCAGTTCTACCCTAACCCGACTCCCCGGGATAGGATTACCCGTTGCTTTCGTCACTATCATCTGCACAGAAAGGGGCTTTCCTGCCTCAGCCAACCATGGCGATTGCAGCCCAATCAACCCATCCGCTGGCAGGGCAGTAAAGGTTTGGGACTTAGAAACGGTAATATTGGAGACATCCGTAACTTCTGCATCTACCCGATAGGTCATGGGAAAGGGTAAATCGTTGACTGCCACCGTTTGTTGGCTACGACCATTGCCATCTAAACTACCAACTTGTTCCAGTACGTCACTGGTATACCTTGGTTGGGTCTCAGGCCAAAACCACTGTCTGCCAAAGGTAAATTGCTCCCAGCCCTTGGGCACAAGATCGGATTTCTGACGGGTGACATAATATTTAATTTTTCCACCTTGGATGGGAGCCCCAAATAAATAATGACCACTGGCTTTTACATCCACAGACTGTCCTGATTTGACAAAAGAGGAACCTAAATCCAGGTCAACCTTAAAGTTGGGTGGCTTGAACTGGGCGATACGAAATTCACCGCTCAGGTCAGCCCCTATGGATCCCCTTGCCCGCAAGGTGTAAAAACCGAAAGGAAGATTAGCTGCTAATGGGATTTCCGTGGAAAATGTCCCATATTCATTGGTCTGAGACCGACCGATGGTTTGGGTTTGACCATCTGGTCCTTCCAAGGTCAGGGTGTAGGACTGATTACGATCCAGTTGGAGGGCACCATCTTTTAAGTAAGCTGCAATTCCAGTGAAATAAGCCAATTCCCCTGGTTGATAAAGCTGGCGATCGCTGAAAATAACCCCTCGACTTTCGCCATGACTCCCACTCCATCCTGCATCAATTCCATAGCCGTAGGCTCCTGTATAATCTTCAGTACGCACAAATGCCCAATCTTCTCCCTGTTTAGCAATCACCACCAGACGGGGACCTGATTGGGATGCATACTCTTCCTTCTCTGCCCGTTGTCTCATGGAAGCATAGCATTGGTCTAAAGCCCCTCCACTGGTCTGCCATGTGCCAGTGCGGTCTGTACGCCCTGTTGCACACGGTGTAATCTGAGATTGGGTCTTTTCCCCCAACCGAGATTCATAAATTTCCACCCTGGCATTAGGGACGGCTACCCCATCTGATAAGCGATGCACACGGATGATGGCAACATCGGGGAACCATTCTGCAAATAACCCCAGGTTTGTTAATTGGGCCACACCATAGGTCACCGGCTCCCGCCACATGGTTTTTCCTTTTTCTGCATAGGAATAGGTACGAGCTTTAACCCCATAGGCCAGCATGCCCGTTTCCCTCCCTAACTGGGGTCGTAATGGAATCCCCATTTCCTGAGTTTGGTTGGGGCGAGAAGGCACCTTAAACCGCTGCCAGTTTTTGGGGTTTGGGAGGATAGATGGGTTGGTAGTATCCAAATAGGAGGGATCCCCATAAATTAAATCAGTGGGATTCATGACTTGATAGGCGGCTTGATACTCTCCATCTGGCAGGTTGACCATGGATAGGTTGAGTTGTAAATTCTGGTCTGCTGGTAGAACATGTAACCCATCGGGAGCCCATAAATCCCCAACTAAATCCTCGGTCTTAAAGGTTACAGAGGTGGATTTTCCCAACGTTTGCCCATACTGATCCGTCAGATTTCCATCAATGGTAAGGGTGTAGGTAGTCTGAGGTTCCAAAAACCAAGGATTGATAGTCACCCGGCTGTCCTGATCCTCGGCTCTAATCACCGTTGCCCAATCTTGTTGTGTAATATTCTTAGGCTGGGGAGTAAGGCGGATGGATTTAATCGCCGACTCAGCCATCAATCCGTTGTTAAACTCTAACTGGGCTGTCCCATTTGTAAACCGACCACTAGACCCGACACCATCAGGTTTTCCAGTGGATTTAACCCCATTGAATCCTAGGGGTCCATAGGTTGTCACTTGGCTGGTGAGGGCAAGGGTACTGGGTAAATTACCCCGTAATGGCTTTAGCCCACTGGCAAATTGCACCCTATAGGTTTTAGCCTGTTCAAGGGGACGGTCAGGAGTTAGGGTGTAAATCCAAGGACGTAGGGATGGGTCAAACTCTTCTGCGGGGGTAGATTGGCTATCTAGGTCAGATTCAATTTGTTTTAATGGTGATATTTGTACTGATATGGCTTGTGAGTTATCAGTTGGGAACAATTTAATAGCCCCATGGGCGGAGCCTAAATCTAATTCCACGTTGGAGGTAAATTCCAGCTTGGGTTTCAGGGTGATTGGCGTTATTTCTGGCTCCATAGATGCATCGGATTGGGAAGATCTTCCCGGCAAGCCAGAAATTTTTAATGGTTCAGTCTCAAAGGTCCAAGCTAGGTCTTGGGTTAATTGATGGCGTTCTAGATCCGTCAATCCGGATTTGAGGGTTACACGCACCCTAGTTGCTTTGGGAATAGCTTGATCTGCCTGGAATGCAACCATGCGAGGGGTCAGAAATTGAAATTGACCCGGCAAGGGAGGAAAGATGGTAAATTTCTTCAACAGGTCTTGGCGCTGGGGACTGTCTAAACTTTCTAATGGAATTAAAGGCGATCGAAACCGAATTCGGATTTGAGCTTGGGTGGAGGTTTCACCAGTGGGGCTAATGCTTTCAATCCAACTGGGTAATTGGGGTAGGGGTAGGGCTGCAACTATTGGTAACGGTTGGATTCCTGTCCCTGTGGGTAATATGCCACAACCCGTGAATAAGTTAACCCCCACCATTACCAACGGCCAAAGGAATCCACAAGCCAACCGCAACCACCAGCGTCGCTGGTGGTTGAAACTAGAACGAAATAGAGATTTCAGATTTAAAAGACGTATCAATCCGTGCATATCCTGAAACGATAAACGAAAGTTAGAAATTCTGAAATCGACAATGGTTTAGCTGATCAAGCAGTCCCAAATAAGTCGTGATTGTTCTTCTTTCTTATACCTGACAAGGTGACTTGGAATCCATTTCTATAATAAGTTGTAATAATTAATTCATTCCATTTAAACTGGGGGGTACTCCCACCAGACTGCTCTTAGCGGTTGGTGTCGTACCAGATCTCAGATGAACCGTTGCAGTCTGACAAGTGAGCCAATTGGGG
Source organism: uncultured Synechococcales cyanobacterium (assembly GCA_903897715.1). Lineage (GTDB taxonomy): Bacteria > Cyanobacteriota > Cyanobacteriia > CAIUCS01 > CAIUCS01 > CAIUCS01. The sequence goes on along the minus strand of CAIUCS010000056.1, from coordinate 56,665 downwards.
ATATTCCAAGCAACGTAGATTACTATTCACAAGCGGCTGACCTTAAAGAAACGAAAGGATTATTTCCTGAGTACAAGGAGATTTATGCTGACTGCCAACAACAGAATGTGCGGTAAAACGCGGCAAGCACCCTCAAGAAGTTGATGCCAGAAACAGGAGCATCCAATGGTTTAATGGTGAGGAAAGCGTTGTTAAAGACTTGTCGATTCCAGTTCAGGATTTCCCTAATGGTGGAGTTAGTTTAGGCAAGGATTTAAACGCACGTTTGAATCTACTTAAACGGACGGTAGGACAACCGTTTGCTGCTTGTGGAGGCTTAGTGGATGCACAGCCTGTGAGACAAGCACTCTCATTTGTGAATGTGAGAAGCTCCCGTTAGACCGCTCTTAGCGGTTGACGGTGGGAGTTGTCACCAACTGCCCTAACCCATCCCCTGCCATCTCATTGGTTTACTCCACCGGAATATGAAAAAATCTGTCACTCTCCGTTATTTTGCTTCCCTTGCTGAACAAACCCAGCTTACCCACGAACAATTAGAAACTGAACTACTCACCTACGGTGAACTATATCACTGGTTAGCTCACCGTTATCAATTCACCCTGCCCCTCTCACAAATCCGTGTGGCAGTGAATGATGAATTTACCCCAATGGATTATCCCATCCAACCCCAAGATAGGATCGTCTTCATCCCGCCGGTATCTGGAGGTTAGTATGGCAGGTGTTTCCTGGACTCCCTCCAACTTGCTCCTTTTTCCTACAGCTTCTGAATTTTCCATCACTGAACATTGGATTGACCCTGTGCCCCTAATGTCTGCCCTACGATGTGCCCAAGCAGGAGCAATGGTTGTCTTTGAAGGTTGGGTGCGAGACCATAACTTGGGTTTATCAGTGACTTCCTTGGAGTATGAAATTTATCCAGAATTAGCGGTGAAAGAAGGTCTAAAGATTATTGGTGAAGCGAAACGGTTGTTTTCCCTTCACCAAGCGATCGCCGTCCATCGCTATGGACATTTACAAATCGGAGAGGTGACTGTTTGGGTAGGAACCACCGCCAGTCATCGTCAAGCTGCTTATGAAGCCAGCCGATACATCATCGGTTCATTAAAAACGCGACTACCCATTTGGAAAAAAGAACATTATGCTGACCAATCATCAGCTTGGATCCACTGTCGCCATTAGGTCAGTTTTAGGGTAATTGTGAGCAGTGCCAATTGCAATTCAATGCCCATCAACATTAGGATGCCAGTGCTGGGGCTGTTACTTTCCTATTTTGCAGGAGTTGAATAATGGCAGTTTTCTCGAGCAACCCCACCAGAACCCCATTAACTCCCACCACCGATACGGCATTGAGTTTGTGTTCTTCCAAAAACTTCACCACCTCTACCAGAGGGCGATCGCTTTCCACAGTTAGAGAGGATGGTATGGGCATCACTAAGGATTCCACTGGGGTGTCTGCCCAACGGTCACTGGGAATGGTTTTCAGGTCATCCACAGCAATTGTGCCCATCAACCTTCCACCATCATCCGTCACCAAAAACTTGCGCCAATTTCGTTGACCCAAAACCTGCTGATCCGCGAATTTTCGCAGAGTTTGAGAAGCTTCCACAATGGGACTTTCCACAGCGACAGCGTTGGCTGCAGTCAATCCTGTTAACCGGTCTTGGAACGTAGCATATTGGGCTGCTTGTCCAGCATTTTGTAGCAAAAACCAACCGATCAATATATTCCAAAAATTTACCCCCGAATCAGACCAAAAAATGGATAGCACTCCAGAAGCGATCGCCACCCAACCAAAGACTTGACCCACCCGCCCGGCAAACTGAATCCCTTTAAAAGGATTACCGGTTAGCTTCCAGACCAACGCCTTTAAGATATTGCCACCATCAAGGGGAAGTCCTGGGATCAGGTTAAATAGAGCTAGAGCTAAGTTGACAGAAGCCAGCACCCTAAGCATGGCGGCTAGTGCCCCCGAAATCCCAGTAAAGCCAACAACCGATGCCACACCCACCGCAATCAATAGACTCACCAATGGACCTGCCATCGCCACCCAAAAAGCATCAGCAGGGGTTTCCGACTCTTTCTCCAGACTGGCTAGTCCACCAAATAAAAATAACGTGATGGAATTCACACCAATGCCTTGTTTCAATGCCACAAAGCTATGACCTAATTCATGGGCTAGTACAGATCCGAACAACAAAAGGGCAGTCAACAATCCCAATCCCCAGGCAAGACCCCCTGGTAGAGATGGGAATTGAGCTGCCAGACCCGAACCATAACTCAACGATACTAATCCCAACACTAGGAACCAGGATGGATTGATGTAAAACGGAATACCAAACAAACTTCCGATGCGAATATTACTCATGTCGGAAACCCCCGAATGTATAGACAATATTTATTGCTCTTGATCTTCATATCTTTACTGTATCGATTTATTAACAAATTTTAATCTTGTAATGGGTGTGATTACCAACTTCGGTCAGTTCGGTTAAGACTCCTTGAGGTTATGGCAACGAATGCATGGAGTTCCATTGCATAGACTTTAAGCCTACATTCCGCTAGATCAATCTCAGATTGATAAGCGAAGGCGATCGCCTCTCTTTTGGCTTTGGCAATGTGGACAGTCCATACCTTTCTCCTGGACTCTATCTCTTTATTTGACATCTCACGTCTTAACCTGGTTGACTGACAAAAGTTGTACGCCCTCACCCCCAACCCCTCTCCCAGGGGGCGAGGGGAGCCAATCCACCCCTCCGGTTCCCTCTCCCATCGGGAGAGGGCTAGGGTGAGGGCTTTCAGGGTTTTGGCTGAGAAGTTTTGTCAGTCAATCAGGGGTATTACTCACGAAGAATCAACATTCAGCCATCGGTTAATCTATCAAATGATTCCCGATAAAAAAAATGTTAAAGTTTTACGAATGTGGAGTCATTATGAATAGGCTTTACTGGTTTACCACTGCAAAGCAGTGAAAAGCTTTACCTACAAAGCTTAAAGTGCGTACAGATAAGGCTTTTCACCCAATCGGAGCGGCGGGATTTGAACCCACGACCCCTACTACCCCAAAGTAGTGCGCTACCAAGCTGCGCTACGCCCCGATATACTTTATCCTATCATGACTTGCCAAAATAACATCGTTTAGTTTCATTCATCTGGAACTGTTTCACCCTGAACCCATTTATTTACAGGGAATTGGGTCAACAAACGGGGAGCAGCATTAATTAAAGCTTGGGTATAGGGATGGTGGGGATGGTTAAAAATGGAATCTGTATCCCCCCATTCTAAAATCTTCCCTGCCTGCATTACCGCAATGCGATCGCACATCAACCGTGCCACCCATAAGTCGTGGGTGATAAACAAATAGGTCAAGTTTAGTTCTCGCCGTAAATCCAACATTAGTTCTAGCACCTGGGATTGGATGGTTGCATCCAGCATACTAACTGGTTCATCACAAATTAATAGTTGGGGACGGGTAATCAATGCTCGAGCAATGGCAACCCGTTGTTGTTGACCCCCGGATAATTTATTGGGGTAGCAGTGATACACTGCATCGGGCGGGGTTAGACCAACCCGTTCCAATAGTTTTAGGGCTTCTGACCGGGCTACCTGGGGAGAAGCCAGTCGTTGAATGCGGAAAGGTTCTGTGATGTTTTCTCCCACCGTCATCATGGGATTTAAGCATGCATGGGGGTCTTGAAAGATCATTTGCATGGTGGGACGTTGTCTTCGCAAAGCCTTAGGGTTTAGTTTGGTTAAATCCAGATTCCCCAGTTGGACACGCCCTGATGTGGGACGGAGGAGCTGTAAAATAGCCCGGGATAATGTGCTTTTTCCACAGCCTGATTCTCCCACCAACCCCAGTACTTCACCGGGTTGAATGGATAAATTCACCTCATCCACCACTGGAAATGTGAACTGTCCTATTGAAAAGAAGGAAGTCAGTGGGTTACTTTCCAGGGTAAAGTGGACAGAAAGTTGTTCCAATTTAAGCAAGGGAGCGGCAGGAGGGGTGGAGTTGGGGGGTGGTGTCCTTTTTCCCTTCCGTAGTCCCAGGGCAGATTGCAATAATGACCGGGTGTAGGAATGTTGGGGTTGTTGCAAAATGGCAACAGTCGAACCTTGTTCAACAATTTGACCTTTGTGCATAACAACCACGGTATTGCAATATTCACTAACCAGAGCGAGATCATGGGAGATCAATAACAAACCCATATTTCGTTCCTGGCATAGACGAGTCAGTTCCTGAAGAATCTGGGCGGCAACGGTAACATCTAAACTAGTAGTGGGTTCATCAGCAATCATGAGTTGGGGATTGAGCAATAAAGCCAAAGCCAGGGCAACCCGCTGACGCATTCCACCGCTAAATTCGTGGGGATATTGATGCCACCGATTCCCAGGAATTTTGACTGTTTCCAGAGTGGCGATCGCCCTTAACTTTGCTTCCCGTCTGGATAGATGGGGCAGATGAGACCTCAAGGTCTCCAAGCAGTGGTTACCTATGGTCATCACTGGATTCAGTCGAGTCATGGGGTCTTGGAAGACTAACCCAGCACACTCCCCCCGAAATCGCCGTAACCGTTCAGGGGAATAGTGAGTCACCGGTTCTTCATTAAACAAAATTGAACCCTCCACCAGACTAGTAGGGGGTAATAACCGCATAATGGCTCTGCCCAGGGTTGACTTGCCACAACCGGACTCTCCCACCAACCCCAGTCGTTCCCCCCGGGACAACGATAGGGATATGCCATCGACAGCCCAGTTGGGGGTCAGAGAGCCCTTGGTTGTATGGTTAGTCCAGCGGGAGGGGTAGGCTATCCGTAAATTCTGAAGTTGTAATAACGGTACAGACATAAGTTTAATCCCAAGGGGTGAAAGGAAAGTTGAACGTTGGATTAATCCACTGGAAAATCATCACCATCAACAACGGGATGATGGATTGGGTAACCAATGGCACTCACCAATCTGATTTGTTCATTCCACATCTGTTGTAAACTTTCATCATCCGGATGATCCCAACCCAGTAAATGTAAGTAACCATGGCACGCCAGCCAAATCAACTCCTCCAACATGGAATGCCCCTGTTGTTGAGCCTGCATCGAGGCAGTTTGCATTGAAATAATAATATCACCCAGATAAAGGGGTTCTTCCGGGTTTATCTGGGGAAATTCAATCTCTAATGCAGCGAAGGCTAACACATCAGTAGTCCGGTCTTGATGGCGATAGCGGGCATTTAAGGCTTGTAGTTCAGCATCATTAGTAAATCTTAGGGTCAGTTCATAGTGAGGTACACTGGGAAATGAATCCCCTAAGTGTGGTTGTAATTGATGTAGCCAAACCTGAAACCAATTTTGCCATTGTGCTTCGTCAATATCCAAAACCTTCATCATCGGTTCAACTGTTGGGGCATCGGGAACAGATTGATTGAATACCTGAGATTGATGCCCATTACCAAGGAAAGAATGGAGATTGGGATCAATTTGGAGACTTAATTCTACGGATGGTAAGGATAAATGGGGAGCCATGGGAGTAGGAAAGGGGTAAATCGGATCAATGTTGACGGGGCTGACGGGATCTGGTTACCCCTCCCTGGATAGGAAAAAATTGCGCCATTGTGATTCCTAGGTTTGATGGATCACCTGGTCTAATTGTTGGGGGTTCAGGGAGGGATTTAAGATCAACCCATCCCTCACCCACAGGATGCGCTGGGAGAATTTTGCCACATCTGGATTATGGGTGACCATAATGATGGTAATGCCAGATAAATTTAATTGGTTAAAGAGATCCATCACTTCATCCGTTGTTTTACTATCCAGGGCACCAGTGGGTTCATCAGCTAGTAAAAGGACGGGTCGGTTGACTAAGGCACGGGCGATGGCCACCCGTTGTTGTTGTCCACCGGATAACTGATTTGGTCGATTATACAGTCGTTGATCCATACCAACACGATTGAGTAATTCAATTCCCCGTTCCCGTCGTTCCAACTTAGGAACTCCGGCATAAATCATGGGTAAAATTACGTTTTCCAGAGCGGTTAGTTGGGGTAATAAATGATATTGCTGGAATACAAACCCGATTTTAAGGTTTCTAACCTTTGCTAATTCTGCATCCTTTAGTCCAGCCACATCCCCATCATCCAGATAGTAATGCCCACTACTTGGACGGTCAAGACAGCCAATTATATTCATGAGGGTGGTTTTGCCAGACCCGGAAGCCCCCATGATGGAACAATATTCACCTTCTTGAACTTGAAAACTAATGTCTCTAAGAGCCGCAACCTGTAGCTCCCCAGTACCATAGGTCTTGGTGATACTTTCCAAGCGGATAACTGTTTTTTGTTGGGTTGGAGAAAGATTGATGGCAGGGGTGGGCATAGTAGGTAAGAACTGAATATGGAACCATGGTCAATGGGGCTTCTCTGACATTCATTGCTCTAACGTGCGGGGGTCAAGGGCATCCCGGAGCCCATCCCCCAATAAATTAAAGGACAATACGGTTACAATAATTAGGAGGGCAGGTGGCCACACCAACCAAGGTTGTAATACCAGGATAGAAGCATTGGTTGCCAATGATAATAGATTTCCCCAGGAGGGGTCTGGTTGTTGAATACCCAATCCAATTAAACTAAGCACTGATTCTGCCACAATGAAACTTGGGATGGTCAGGGTAGCTGAAATAATGACATAGGTCATCGTTTGGGGTAGGACATGGCGAATGATGATATAGACTGGGCTACCTCCCATCCCTTGAGCAGCTTGCACAAACTCCCGTTCTTTAATTGATAGAACCTGACCACGGATAACCCGTGCTAAACCTGCCCAATTCACAAAGGATGTAATGAAAACAATTAATAAAAAGCGTTGGGTGCTACTTAATCCAGAGGGTAAAACTGCTGCCAAAGCAACTAGTAAATATATCCCTGGAATTGTCATTAGTACTTCCACAAAGCGCATTAACCCCGCATCTAACCAACCTCCAAAGTAACCAGAAATTCCTCCAATGACCATTCCTAACGGGAAAGTGATCATAATACCGATTAATCCAATCCCTAAACTGATCCGGCTTCCATAGATTAAACGACTTAGTTGATCTCGTGCCTGTTCATCTGTCCCCAATAAATTCCATTTAGCTTCTCCCACCGTTCCCATTAAATGGATGGTAGACGGGATACCCGGAATTATTTCCACTTCGTCCCACTCCCATGGGGAACTGGCGGTAGGAGAAGTTGGCGGGTCAGGTTGATTCACAGGTTGATTTAAGGGTGGGTTCACCAGGGGGAGAGTAGGGGATCGCCAATGGGGGAAAGGAATACGGATTTGAAAAAGTCGATAGGCACTACCACTGACAAATAATCCAATGGGGCTGGGTTTTGTCCAATCTACAATGAGGGCGCGATCGCCCGTTGTCATATCAATGGCACCTTGAATGGTGGGATAAACATGGGGACCAATGAATTGTCCATCCCTTGTTTGCCAATAGATTTGGGTTGGGGGGAGTAATGCTCCATCGGTTTGAGAAGAATAGGGGTCATAGGGAGCAATCCCCTCAGCGAAGGTGGCTCCCAAATAGAGGACAACCAAAATTAAGGCTCCAACCTTTGCAAAGGTGCTTTGTTGTAGTCGTTGCCACCCGTTCATAAGCTTAAACCAACGATACTTTGTACAACTATATCTTAGGAGGTAGGTGGTAGTAAAACAGTAAGGATTTAAGAGGGGTAGTATGCTTCGTCCCCATCCCCAACCAATTCCCATCCTTCCATATTTAGAACTACCCCTTAGGAGATCTGTCAATCAATGGAGCACTGTTCTGGAAACTTAATTATTCTAACTGAAGTCTAGATTACTAATTCTCAAAAAAGACCCATAAAACCAATAAATCAATCATTAGATAGGTCATTTACAGTTAAGATAACAATAATTTTGATGAAGTAACAAGGTCAGGATGCACGTGAATCAGCGGTTGAATGCAAAACAAAGGACAGGACAATCCCTCTTTACCACCAATATGGTTCAAAATAACCAGGTTGCCCGTTCTACCCGTCCCAAATCCAGGCATAAACCGAAAAAAGGGTTGAGTTTACGTCAAGGGATGGTTTGGGGAATTGCCTTTGCCCTGACCACCACCCTCTCGGCGACCCTGGGTGCCACAGTTGCCTTAGTGACTCCCTTCACATCACTGCTGACTATTCCTTTTAGTGGGAATCCATCTGGCAATCCATCTGGCAATCCATTTATTGGTATTTTGAATTATCAGGTTTCCCGTCCAGTTACTATTCTGGTCATGGGAGTGGATCGAGTTTTAGATGTTCCTGACCATTCGGCGGAAATTTTTTCAGGACGCAGCGATACAATGCTATTGCTTCACCTTGACCCCAGGCAAAAATCCTTCAATATCCTTTCCATTCCCAGGGATACCCAGGTATATATTCCGGGGTTAGGGGTCAGCAAGGTTAATGCCGCAAATGCTTATGGGGGTCCCGCATTGGCTGGAGATGTACTGCGGGACACTATGAATGGTTTGACCATCGACCGCTACCTTCGGGTTAGTACCGAAGCATTTCGAGAGTTGGTGGATTTGTTGGGGGGGGTGGAAGTCTTTGTTCCCCAGCGAATGTCCTATGTAGATCAAACCCAAAAGTTAAAGATTGACCTCAGTCCGGGTTGGCAAACCTTAAATGGGGAGCAAGCTGAGCAGTTTGTTCGATTTCGTCACGATGTCTACGGAGATATTGGCAGGGTACAGCGGCAACAAACGTTGATTAAAGCCTTGCGCCATCGCCTGGTCAGCCCTATGGTCATCCCCAAGGTTCCCCAGATTGTGAATTTAATGCAAAAATATGTGGATACGAATTTAAGTATTGAGGAAATTTTAGCCATCGCGAGTTTAGGCTTACAGTTAGACAATGGTGCCTTCCGACAGGTTTTACTACCCGGTCGGTTTAGTGAACCCAATGAGTATGCCGCCAGTTATTGGATTATTGATACTGCTGGACGGGATCGGGTGTTGCAAACTTATTTTAATGGTGAGTCTTTGAATGCAAATGCTGGGGTCTCTGATGGAAACACACCCCTGAGTGACCTGCAGATAGCAGTGCAAAATGCCTCTGAAAACCCCCAATCAGCCAAACGACTGGTACAATCCCTTCGTCAACAAGGATTTACGAATGTGTTTTTAATTGAAGATTGGAGCGATCGCCTCCAAAAAACCCAGATTATTGCCCAAGGCGGTGATTTGGGGGCAGCCAACCAATTCCATGAAAAATTGGGATTAGGACAGGTTGAGGCAAGTTCCACCGGAGAGTTAGGGTCTGACTTAACCATCAGAGTAGGGAATGACTGGCAGGCTACTCCATAATACTTCTATTTTCAAAAATGGTTACGGCTCCTCCTTGGAAGACTGGGTTAGCTTTTGGATAGCCTTCTCCAGGCGGGCTTCTGCGTCAGCCATCAACCCATCCATTTTTTCCAACGCTTCCCCAGGGTAATTTTCAAGGATTTTGGTGGACAAGGATATCCGTCCTTTCAATTCATCCAATTCAATAATGATAGCTTTAATGGTTTGCCCAGTTTGAAATAAAGAAGGAAGGGAATTAATATACTTTTTACTAATTTGATGAATATGGAGAAGACTGGTGACACCACCCAAATCAACAAATAATCCAAAGGACTTTACATCAGATACCTGCCCCTCCACCAGTTGACCCACTTCAAATTGACGGATCCTAGCCGATTGACTGGCTTGGCGTTGGGAAAAAACTAATTTATTCGCCTTAGAATTCGTTTCTAATACATTTACCGTTAAAAGCAACCCTTTCAGAGAATCCAGATTTTCTTTTTGTAAAAGGTGAGACCGGGGGATGAAACCCCGTAATCCCTGGAAATCTACATTGACTCCCCCCTTATTGACACCGGTGACCCGAACATCTAAAGATTTGCCGTTGCCTTGAATGACTGCCAGTTCCTCCCACAATTTTTGTAATTCTAACCTACGGATCGATAACATTACCTGACCTTCCGCATCTTCACCACGAATGATTAGAAACTGACGTTCTGAACCCAGGGGTAAGGTATCCTCCAATGTTGCACCGGTTCGAAGCATTGTTTCCTGAATCGGAATGAAAGCAGATGCCTTTCCTCCAATGTCAACATAGGCACCATTGTTATCATGCTCAAATACTTTTCCATTGACTACCTGTCCGACTTGGAACGAACAATCCTGTTGTTCCAACGCCTTGGCAAAATCTTCCGTAGAAAAGATGTCTGATGAATTGATGGAATCGGGATGTTTTTTTCTGACTTCAGAAGACATAGGTGTGGACTAAAAAACCTCTTAATCTATCCACTATAGCCATGATCTTCATGAAAATCATCTAAATTCAATAATATCTCAATATCTAAAGATTTAATGGGAGCAAATTACTCTATCTGGCTGTACTCAGAGACACCAACCTAATGAATTAGCATGAAAATTATCAAAGGGTCTAGATTTTAATTGATTATTAGATTACAATAATTATTTGGTTAAATTTTACATCAATTATTTCAGAGAGGGTATTTTATGTCGCGATATCGGGGACCGCGCCTCAGAATTGTACGTCGTCTGGGGGATTTGCCAGGGTTAACCCGAAAATCTCCTCGCCGATCCTATCCCCCTGGACAACATGGGCAGAACCGTAAAAAACGTTCTGAATATGCCATCCGTCTGGAGGAAAAGCAAAAGCTGCGCTTTAATTATGGTCTCTCAGAGCGACAGTTAGTCCGGTATGTTAAGAAAGCCCGTGGGATGACTGGCTCTTCCGGACAAAACTTACTGCAATTGTTAGAAATGCGCCTCGACAATACAGTATTTCGCATGGGAATGGCTCCTACTATCCCAGCAGCCCGGCAATTAGTCAACCATGGTCACGTTACTGTAAATGGGAAAGTTGTGGATATTCCAAGTTTTCAGTGTCGTCCTAGCCATGAAATTGGGGTTCGCGATCGGGACCGGTCTCGGAAGTTGGTAGAACAAAACCTGGGTTATCCAGGGTTAGCGAATCTGCCTAGTCATCTGGAATTTGATAAAGCCAAACTAAGCGGTAAGGTTAATAGCTATATTGAACGGGAATGGGTGGCTTTACAAGTGAATGAACTACTCATCGTGGAATATTATTCTCGTAAGGTTTAGCCCGCCGGGACTTCTATGCTGCTTGTGGCTTGTATTTGTTGAAGCGTGGAAACATCCTCATCAGCCTTATTTAAGGTGGGGATGGTAAAACGTTGACAAAAATTTAAAAACCATCTCCTTGGTGTTGTTAAAAATGTCTACTCAGCATCAACCTCTAACTTTGCTTGAAGTACAACGGGCGGCTGGGGCTACCTGGCAAACATCCCCCGATGAAGATGGGGTGATCATGGGGTTTGGAAGAGATTCAGAAGCTTTGTTGGCGTTAGAGTCGGGTGGTGTGGTGTGGGATCGTTCCCATTGGGGTAGGATACGGGTGGAGGATCGGGATCGGCTTCGCTTTTTACACAATCAGAGTACAAATGACTTCCAAGGTCTGTCTCCTGGTCAAGGGTGTGATACCGTATTTGTCACATCCACTGCCCGTACCCTAGACTTAGCTACTGCCCTTATTCAAGATGATCATGTGACGTTGATCGTATCTCCCAATCGCCGTCAATTTTTGATGGACTGGCTTGACCGTTATATCTTTTTTGCCGATCGCGTGAAGCTGACAGATATTACCTCCCAAACAGCCATGTTTAGTTTACTGGGATCAGGGAGTTTACCCTTATTAACCCAACTGACCACCAATGATATTGGGGTTTCATCCTATGGTCACCATCAAATCATCACTATCAATGAAGTTGCTATTCAACTGGTTGTGGGTAGTGGGCTAGGAATACCAGGATACACCCTAATGATGGAACCACACCAAGCCCCATCAGTCTGGCAAGCACTGACTGAAATAGGCGCAGTACCAATGGGTGAGCAATTATGGCAGTACCTGCGGATAAAACAAGGGCGTCCAATGGCGGGGAGTGAATTAACGGAAGACTATAACCCTTTGGAAGCAGGATTACGACAAGCGCTCTCGTTCAGTAAAGGTTGTTACATTGGACAGGAAACAATTGCCCGTTTAGAGACTTATAAGGGAGTTAAACAACGATTATGGGGAGTTCGTTTTACTGTTGGTGCCCAACCCCTATCCGGTAATGCAGTGATGGTTGGGGATGAAAAGGTGGGATATTTAACAAGTGTCATCACTACTCCCACTGAAGTGTGTGGATTGGCTTATATTCGGACAAAAGCCGGGGGGGTAGGGTTAGAGATTAAAGTGAATAATGAAATTGGGGTTGTAACCCATGTCCCTTTTTTACATCATTAAAACGTTCTTCTCACATCTTGGGTGATGGTAAAAAGGTACAGATTTAGGAGGGGTGCTAGGGGCGTTGCCCCCAAACCCCTATCCAATTCAAATCCTTACTTGTTTAGGACTACCCCATCATGATGAATCGCACCTTTTTTTACTCCCCGATCGTAGGATTGTCTCAAGGGATTAGCCAGTGTGTTATTCAACTTTGTTATTCAAACGACGCACAATCCAGTAACTAATGGAAAGAGCAATGACTGCTATTGCCAAACCAATTAATTCTAATCCTTTCGTCTTATCAAAGTCTAAAATAATCATCTTACGCGCTACAGCAATTAAAGCAGTAATAACCACTAATTCCGCCTGAATCACATGCTTTTTTAAGTAAGCAGTAATATTCTCCAAAATTTCTAAAGCAATCAACACATTTAAGAATAGCCCAAACACATCAATCAATGCCCGCCCCAGAGGGTCACGGTCAGGAGTACTGACTTTAATCAACAATACTCGACCCACATCATAAACTGCAATCAAGATGACCCCGATCATCGCCACTGATAACGCTTTTGACACTAGGTTTTCAAAGGAACCCAATAGTTCTAAGAATGCTTCATCCTTAAATCGTTGTTGAATGTTTAATCGTAAATTTCTCAATCTAGAAACCTCCTTATATATGACCTGAATATATAACCTGAAATAAAACATGACTCCACGGGGATGCTTTCCTGCCCTACTCCCGATGTTGATCCACCGATAAGGAAGATGTTGAGATTTGATGTAAAAGCTATTGGTTGTGATGGTGGGGAAATAACAAGCAGCTGATTGACTGACAAAACTTCTCAGCCAAAACCCCGAAAGCCCTCACCCTAGCCCTCTCCCGATGGGAGAGGGAACCGGAGGGGTGGATCGGCTCCCCTCGCCCTCTGGGAGAGGGGTTGGGGGTGAGGGCGTACAACTTTTGTCAGTCAACCAGAACAAGCAGTCTGAATATTCAACCTCAGTAAGGAGTACATTGATCAATTGTCTTGTAAAGTCCGAAGAGTCTACCATGGGAATTTCCTACTTATTTGGAATAAAATCTTTTCGAGGTACCCATTACAATAATCACCAGAACCAGTATCCATCCCCACCCTGCTCTGGTTATAAGGTTATGTCGCAGACAGTAAACCAGTCATCTGTTGTTTCATTCGTTGCATAAAGCGATCGCCCATTTCCTGAAAACTCAGCTCTCCTGCAAGCAACCGTGCTGCAATGGGGGTGGCTCTTTCCTGTTTAACCCCAAATTTATAACATAAGTAGGGCCATTGATAGAAAAATCGAGATAATTTTAGGGCAGCATCAAAGTTGGCAGCAAATTCATTATGGATACAGTTGGTATACTCTTGGGAAGTTCCACTTTTTATACATTCGGCAGCAATCAAACCGCTCTTAACCCCATGAAGTAGTCCATCTCCAAATAAAGGTCCTACTAGACCCGCTGCATCTCCCACCAACAAGATACGTCCATCCGTCGTATGTCTAGGTTCTTTCCCTCGCCACAAGGGGAGTGGGTGGGCATGAAATCGCATTTGAGAGGAATCAAATGGAACATGAAGCTGGGTTAAATAATTACAAATGACTTGTTTCAGCGTTAAGCCAATGGTAGATTCAGAGCGACGAACAGTTCGATCCATCCGAAATAACCCTGCACCCACATTTAAGTGATTCTTTTTAGGGAACACCCAGGCATATCCATCCCCTATGGCTCCATAATCCAAATGGAGAGTATTTGAACTTAAATGGGGATGTCCCGTCCCCCAAACATGGGGGTACTCCACCTCCATCGCTATAGCCATGGGAGGATTTTGACGTAAATTGGTTGCTTTAACTGTAACCCCATTGGCTCCATCGGCACCAATGACGTAATCTGCAATAGCATTAAAGGCTTTACCTTTAGCCACCTCCCCATTCGTCTTTGTCCATTGGGCACGCACCACAACATGGTTCCCATTTGGTTCAACCGAACGAACGGCTAACCCATCTTTTAACTCAGCCCCAGCCGCAGCAGCATGTTGTGCCAAGGCAAAATCAAATTGATGCCGTTGCACCATCCATAGTTTCAACCTCTCTCCAGATCCAGGCAGATTAATGGCAGCCAGAATAGAATCCTCAAACTTCCAGGAGTGGCGCATAAAAGTAACTTCAGATTCAATTAAGGCTGAGGTGTCCACATCAGCCAAGCACCGCTCCATGGTTACAGGCATACCGCCACCACAGGTCTTATGCCTGGGAAGCAGATGTTTTTCTAATAATGCAACTTTCAAGCCAGACTTTGCCAAGCGATACGCTGCCATAGCTCCGGCAGGTCCTGCTCCACACACAATTACATCGTATCGCAACATTCAACAGGGGACTCCAACCAAGATGTTATTCTTATTCGAACCTATCCCCAGTGTTGATAGAATGGAACATCCTAACTAAGGGAGAGAACATGTTTAGTAAGCATCCTGTAATTCATAGAAATCAGGGGAAATATAATCTTTCCGTAACGGCCAGCCCACCCAATCTTCAGGCATGAGTATGCGTTTTAAGTTGGGATGACCTTCATAGATAATGCCGTACATGTCAAATGACTCCCGTTCTTGCCAGTCAGCAGACTTCCAAATCCAATAAACAGAAGGAACCGTAGGACGGGAACGAGATAAAAATACCTTTATTCTAACTTCTTCGGGACGACTGGCTGAATCAGAGAGCTTGACGAGATGGTAAAAACTGACTAATTCCCCCCCTGGACCCGTATCATAGGCACCCTGGCATTGGAGGTAATTAAACCCATAGGCATATAAGGCGGTACAAATTGGTAGCAGAAAATCACCATCCACCTTAATCACTTCCACTCCAAGATGATCTAATTCAAGGAAATCATGACCAAACCCATTTTCAGCAAGCCACCGGGAGACCTTACCAGCAGGAACAATTGCCTGTATTTCTTCAGCCACGGTTGATTACCTCAGGTTGAGAGGTTAACAGGGCTGGCGGAATGGGCATACCAATGGCAGCCACCAATTCCTTGGGCGGTACTTGACGACTTTGGGATTGAAGATACTCCCCAGTCAAAATAGGGTCTGTCAATTTCATTTCATGGGTAACGCTATAAAAGCGATTGGATTGGTCATACAATTCCCGGGTCTGAAACGATTCTGATGCCACCTTTTTCCGTAATTTGATGATGGCATCAAAGATAGCCTCTGGACGTGGAGGACAGCCAGGAATGTAAATATCCACCGGAATCAATTTATCAACCCCCCGAACAGCAGAGGGAGAATCAGAACTGAACATACCCCCAGTGATGGTACAAGCACCCATAGCAATTACATACTTGGGGTCGGGCATTTGTTCATATAAACGAACCAATGCTGGTGCCATTTTCATGGTGACAGTACCAGCGGTTATGATCAAATCAGCTTGCCGGGGACTGGAACGAGGAACCAATCCAAAGCGGTCAAAGTCAAACCGTGAACCAATAAGAGCAGCAAATTCTATGAAACAGCAAGCAGTTCCATAGAGGAGGGGCCAAAGACTGGAAAGCCTTGCCCAATTATATAAATCGTCTAACGTGGTAAGAACAACATTTTCTGATAAACCTTGGGTAACTTGGGGAACTCCCGTAGGGTTGATAATCTGTTCAGTGTCTGGATCAAGCCCCAAACCTTTAATTGTATTAGAACTTATGACCATTCCAGTGCTCCTTTCCTCCAAGCATAAACCAAACCCACCACCAGAATTGCAATAAATACCACCGCTTCCACGAATGCCAATACCCCTAATTGGTTAAAGGCAACCGCCCAAGGATATAAAAAAACGGTTTCAACATCAAAGATAACAAATACTAGGGCAAACATATAGTATCGGATGTTGAACTGAATCCAGGCACCGCCGAAAGGCTCCATGCCAGATTCGTAAGTTGTGCGTCGCTCTAAACCCCGACGACGGGGACGAACTACTGCAGAAGCCCCTAGTGCTAATACGGGCACTAAACTGCAAAGAATCAAAAAACCTAGAAAATACTCGTAGCCACTGAGAACAAACACGTTATTGCTCGCTACTGAATGGTGGGAATAAAAAAATGTGATGGAAGCATTCCAACTCAAAATTCATTTTTATTATAGAAATAATGCTGGGATTAAACAACCCCATGATGGGAATTATATTACAACTGCAGTGGCTTTCATGGGGCACAGTAAGTCTCAAAATTTTTGCTTGCCAATGAATAGCAAAAACTCATTGGTGTTTTATCTTCGACTGCCCCAAACCAACTCTTATTTATTCAGCTATTTATTCAGCAGTTGCCAACTCTCCTTCAGTGCTACCCCGCCCCCGACGACGGGTAAGGCTATTGAACAGCATTTGTCCAATAGCCAAAATAAGATTACCCTCAAGTTCTTTGAATAACGCCATATTCATTTTAAATGCATCATTTGCTTCGTCTACAATGCGATCCACTGTGTCGCAATCTACGGGCAGGCTATTCATGGCCGCTCGATACTTCACCTTAAAGGTTTTTTCATCAGCAATATCTTGGAACTCATAGAAAGCTGTGCCACCGTCTGACAGATTCATTGCCTTTTGGGCAATGGTCTTAAGGATTTGCCCTCCTGACAGGTCACCCAGATATCGAGTATAGCACTGAGCCACTAGCAATTCTGGTTGGGTTGCAGATACCTCCCGAATCCTGGCAATATAAGTTTGAGCAGCCTTGGAGGGGTTGATTTGTTCTCGCCAGCCAGTTCCATAATAATAAAGTAAGTCTTGCTCTAAACTGGATTTGCGGTTCAACTCTGGGAAATAAACTAGGGATAATACGGGATGTTGCCGATGTCGCTCCATTTCTTCTTCCATGGCACTGTAGACGAAGTACAAATTGGCAACCAACTTACGGTAAGAGTTTTTTTCAACGACTCCCTTTAGGAAACACATCACAAAGCCAGTGTTTTCAGCCATGGTATGGGATTTTTTGGTTCCTTCCCGTAGTTTGGCAGCCAGATTGCCATTTTCTGTTTGTACCATGGTGTTTTCGTTTATGGTCATGTTAACAATTTCCTGGATTGAATTGATATGATTAGTAGGTGTCCTAATTTCCCAAAATAATACTGTAAGGGAAATATACGTTGGTTAATAGGCTTATTTTAAGAATCCCGTCCTAATTGTCATAGCTCAGTGGATACGTTACCCCCTAGGGGAGGAACCATCGGGGGCAGCCCCCAACCCTCTTTACGGGGAGGGTGAACAGTTACGATTCAATGACTCCAGTTTGATGGTGGTAAAATGGTAAGGGTTTACCAGAGGTTGAGGGGTATTGACCCCAAACCCCTAACCAATTCCTAGCCTTACTAATACGACTATCTTCAAGTTAAACTAATTTGAATAAGTATTATGGTTAATTTTTTTTACATAACTTTATTGACATACCGTTGGAATAACTAAGAGGTTTGTTATTTGTTTTGCTCCTGACTCCGGTAACTGCAGCCTATATCCATATTCCTTTCTGTCGCCGTCGTTGCTTTTACTGCGATTTTCCGGTGTCGGTGGTGGGCGATCGCCTCAATGGTCATAACTCTGGCACTATTCATCATTATTTACAATTACTAATTGAAGAACTACGGCTAACCTACTATGGATTGAACCACCCCATAGGTCAGCTTCAGACTATTTTTTTGGGAGGAGGAACACCCTCTCTTTTAACCGAGTCTCAAATTGGGCAAATCTTACAAACCATTGACCAATTTTGGGGAATAGCGGTCAATGCGGAAATTTCCATGGAAATGGATCCCGGTACATTTGATTTCCATCAGATAAAGGGGTATCATTCTGCTGGCATCAATCGAGTTAGTTTAGGAGTCCAAGCTTTTCAATCCCAACTTTTAGCAGTCAGTGGACGAACCCATACCGTTGAAGACATCCATCAGTCTGTGAAGTACTTACACCAGTCAGGGCTGGAGAATTTTAGCATCGATTTGATCTCCGGTTTACCTCACCAGACGTTGGAACAATGGCAAGATTCATTACTCAAAGCCATCATGCTTTCGGTTCCCCACCTATCCTGTTATGACCTGATTGTTGAACCACAGACCCCCTTTGCCCGTCAATATCAACCGGGGGAAACCCCATTACCTACGGATGAAACCACCGCCCAAATGTATCGCTTGACCCAGCAACAATTAAACTTAGCGGGTTATTGCCATTATGAAATCTCCAACTTTGCCCAACCTGGATATGAATGCCGTCATAACCAAACCTATTGGAAAAATTTACCTTTTTATGGCTTGGGGATGGGAGCAGCCAGTTACCTGGAAGGGGTGCGATACACTCGTCCTCGTACCATGCGTGGATATGGGGAGTGGATCACCCAATTGCAGGCAATGATCCATCAAAAACCACTGCCCATATCCATTGCAACCCACCCTCACACTCCTTTAGATTGTCTGTTAGACACCTTAATGTTAGGGTTAAGATTAGCAGAAGGTGTGGACTTAAGGGCTTTAGAAGTACAATTTGGTTCCCTTGTAATTCAAAAAATCATAGATGGATTAACTCCTCACTGTAACCAAAACTGGGTTGTCTACGATTATCCTACCCATCCCCCCTTGTCCACCGGTTTTCCGATACGAATGCGGTTAACAGACCCGGAAGGTTTCCTATTTTCCAATACCGTTCTGACAACCCTTTTTCATGTCCTTTCCGTTAAATAGTGAAGGTAAGTTATGGGATTGCAATTGGGGAAAGTCGTTAAATCTAACTCCCATTGGGATTATGTAGTGCAGGTGGACGATCACATGGATGTGATCACCCCCCCTGAGCCCACTGATTTTGGATTTGGATCTTTTGTAAAATTAGAATCCGACAGTGGACGGCACTGGGCAGTGGGATTAATCTACAATTCCCAATTGTTTAATCCTATGTTTTTGAATACTGGACCAAGACTCACCAGTGAACCAGACCCCCTCTTTACCCCTGATTTAATCAGTGATACCCGTACCTTGCTCGGCACTGTCCTGATTGGACGATTGGTTCAATCAGGCGATTCATTCCATGGTGTACAGGGCATTCCCAGGGAAGTCGTTCCCGTAAATACTTTAGTCTACACCCTAGAACCCAATGAAATTTACTGGTTTCACTGTAATGGCAAGGGTGAGTCCCAATTTCGATATTTTAGTCACTTACTCCGGAGTGGGGGGATGTTCGCAGCTCAGTTGAGCCAACAGGTTTTGGAAGAGTTGATGTCAAGTGGTTTTTTTGGAAGTAGGGAACGCCGTTCCTTAGAAATCCTGTGTAAAGAGTTATCTTGGAAAAATACTTTAACCGTAATGCGGTGATACCCTAAGCGTTCTCCCCTCCCATCTTATACCTATTAGCATGGATTCAACCCTAGTTCTGTCCCTTCGATCCCAATGTCTGAGAAGGGACTATCCCGTCTCCCCAGGGGAGAAATTCGGGAAACTTAAATCAGGGAACCATTATGGTGTAAATTTTAGTCTTCAGCTGAATAGCCAAACTCTGCCAAGTGATGGGTTGACTGTCGCCAACGTCGTTGAACTTTGACAAAAATTTCCAGATACACGTTTCCGTCAATTAATTTTTGCATTTGTTCCCGAGCAGCACTGCCAATTCCCTTTAACATTCCCCCTTGTTTACCAATTAAAATTCCTTTTTGGGAATCCCGTTCCACATAAATTGTAGCCAGTACCCTAGTGATGGTTGGTTCTTCCACAACCTGATCAACGGAAACGGCCACTGAGTGGGGAACTTCCTCTCGGGTGAGGAGGAGGATCTGTTCCCGAATCAATTCTCCCATAATGAATCGTTCTGGTTGATCGGTGACTAAATCCGGTGGGTAGTAGTAGGGACCAGGGGACATTTCATCGATGATGGATGCGAATAGGGTGGGCAGTCCGTCACCAGTCAGGGCAGAAACCTTCATCGATGTCCAGTTTTTGGCAATGACCAGATCCCCGTAGCCCTTATCAATAGACTGAGAGGGATGGGATTGGTGCCAATCCTGGGAGCGCTGGTCAGTTTTATTCAGCACCAAGATAACGGGTATGGCGATGTGCTGGATTAAGTGGTCAGCAATATAGCGATCGCCTGCACCCAAGGGAACTGTTCCATCAACCACAAAGAGCAATGCATCCACTGATCGAATTGCTACACGAGCATTGTTTACAAGTACCTCTCCCAGTCGATGGTGAGGTTTATGTATGCCGGGAGTATCCACGAAAATAATCTGAGCTGCTTCAGTGGTTACAATACCGCGCAGCCGATTACGAGTTGTTTGGGCAATGGGGGAAGTAATTGCAATTTTTTGTCCCACAAATTGATTCATCAAAGTGGATTTTCCAACATTTGGACGCCCAATAATCCCTACAAAACCAGACTTAAACCCAGGTGAAGCCGTAGGAATTTCCCGAAAGGTGTCCCTTGATCGAATGCCATCCATTCGTTACTTCAACTCCATTGATCTAAAAATTGATTTAAATCATCAACCAGTTGATTTAAATCAACTTCAGTAGTTAGGCGAATACGGTCATCCCGTAATGTAATCAACAGTTTGGCTGCAAAGGGTGAAGACCAGATATTAGGATTACAAAAAAGTTCCAGAAAGATTTCTCCCGTATACCGATATTCCATGGACGGTTTTGGAGAGTGTTGATCAGTTCGGCTTCCAGTGGCAACCTGGCTGGCTACCGCCTTTAAGTCAGATAACAGGTGGTTAATTGCAGTCTTGAGTTCCCTGGCTGATTGGGGATTAAAATTAAAGGCTACGGAGCCTGAGGATAAGTTTAGGGTGAGTTGTCCACCAACCATAGTTGCCCGTTTAAGAAATGAAGTTACCTGATCTTACCGTGGATTTGGGTTTAATGCCCGTCCTCTTGGAATAGCTTCTCCCTGATTTTAGTTCATAAGTATTATAATATCGGTTTACATCCCCAGTCCATTATTTCAGAAGATGGGATACTCTCGTAGGGATGGTCTCCCATCCCTATAGAAAATTAGACTTTGCCAAAAGTAGGATACTCTTAAATAAGAAAGAAAAATTTACCCATAGGTAACCGTTCCCACTCTCCCCGGCAAGGAGGGCTGGAATGTTACCGGATTGTAAATCTCCATGATTTCTTGTTTTTTCGTTTCACTGACATACTTAAACTCTAATAATTCTCAATGGTTGCGAGTCCTTCTTCCACCGTTCGTATCGGTTCCCGTAAAAGTCAGCTTGCCCTAGTGCAAACCCATTGGGTGCAGGGCGAACTTCAACAAAATTTCCCTGATCTGAAGTTTGATGTACAAACTATGAGTACCCAGGGGGATAAAATTCTGGATGTTGCCCTTGCTAAAATAGGGGATAAGGGTCTATTTACAAAAGAACTAGAGTTGGGAATTCTCCAGGGTGATATTGATTTTGCAGTTCACTCCCTAAAAGACTTACCCACCCACTTGCCAACGGGCTTACTTTTGGGTTGTATTACGGAGCGGGAGAACCCTGCTGATGCCTTGGTGGTACATGGTAATTTATTAGATCATCAAATTGATACCTTACCCCATGGCTCTGTCATTGGGACTTCTTCCTTACGCAGGTTAGCCCAATTACGTCATCATTATCCCCATCTTACGTTTAAGGATGTTCGGGGTAACTTAAATACCCGATTACAAAAACTAGATGGGGGTGAATATGATGGATTGATATTGGCAGTGGCAGGATTACAACGGTTGGGGATGGGCGATCGGGTGCATCAAGTTTTACCCCCAGAAGTATCTTTACATGCTGTGGGGCAAGGTGCCTTGGGCATTGAATGTCGTGCCTCAGATCCTGAAATTTTACAGTTGATTAAAACCTTAGAACATCAACCCACTGCTTGGCGTTGCCATAGTGAACGATCCTTTTTACGAGAGTTGGAAGGGGGTTGTCAGGTACCCATTGGGGTGGATTCCATTGTAGATGGGGAGGCTCTTACTCTTACCGGATTAGTGGCTAGTTTAGATGGACAACGTTTCGTGAAGGACAGTCTGTCTGGTTCAGTTCACGACGCTGAATTGATTGGTAAAAATTTGGCACATCAATTACGGAATCAAGGAGCGGATAGGATTCTAGATGAAATCTTCCAAACTATTCAACGGGGTAGTTGATGGCGAGACAGCCAGCTAGAGTGCATCCATCTTTCTCATCGTTTTACCTTTTCACGTTTAAGTTTCACTATCCCGCTCCTGATTGACTGACAAAACTTCTCAGCCAAAACCCCGAAAGCCTTCACCCTAGCCTCTCCCGATGGGAGAGGCTAGGGTGAGGGCGTACAACTTTTGTCAGTCAACCAGATCCCGCCCCGTGGAGTACTTGATGTCCTAATTGATGATAAAGTCCAGTTCCCCATGATGATTGAACCCATGTCCTGAATCGAGGTGGAATTGGATATTCCAAGTGTTTATGGTGTGCAAGTGCAGTCGGCATATCCCACCTAGTTAGTGGTCAGTGGGGAACCACAACACAAGGGTACATGGCAAGGATGATACCCGTTGGATAAAAGGACTGTCTCTCAGTTCTTTAGAAGGGTTCTCCTGTAATGGGTTTGCTTGTTCTGAAAGATGCGGTATATGACATTCCGCGAAATGTCAATTTCCTCAGATCCTTAGCAATAGGGGGTTGAGTAACTAGAAATCGTCTCGATGGACGGCTTTAGCCTCCCTAGTGACAACCTATAGAATCCCTCGTCTTTCAAGCGAGGGATGTCAAACGAGGGATGTCAAACCATTCTATAGAATTTATCAAATAAACTTAATTCCCCACATGGGCAGTATAAGCCGCCCCACGGTAATGTAACTGAATGTCATGGAGCCCTGCCCCTTGGCGTTTGGCTTGATGGAAGTGTAATTCATGACCTCTATAATTCCCCATTAATCCCAAATCCTCAACTTCGATATGGGTAGGGGTTTGTTCGTAACTGGCACCGCGGTAAACTAGCTTCATAATAAGCACCAATAATTTTTTAAATCGATAAAGATTTTTTTTTAGAATACTTGTCAGCTTTACCCTTAATTTTTATTTAATTGAAATAAAATTGGGAGAGCAGAATTGATTTCTGTATATATTGTTACCGTTCAACACCCTTAATCCGCTCTTCTTCCAATTTTCTTAAGATTTGGGGTATTCCCATTCATGGCTGTCTTCAACCTAGGGTTCTGGTTCTGGCTAGATATTTGACTAGATGAAAGATGCTGTAAAATAGCATAAAGGTTCAAGGTTGCCCCGGCTGTAGGGAGGATTTGGGACAGCAATTCAAAATTAGCAGCCCTGATTAACAGCTTTTCGAGCCTGATCCAGTCAGTCAGAGCATCCCAAACGGGACATGAAGGGTTCTGATTGAGTTGTGAAATGTTTAGGAGTGTTTACTGATGACGACTTCTTCGTCCATGACTAACGACCCACCGGGTTTGCAACTAAATGGGGGCATGATGCCACCCTCTTCTACCACTGCCAATCCCTCTATTTTTGGCACCGACGGAATACGGGGGCATGTGGGGAATTTTCTAACGGCTCCCTTAGCACTACAAGTGGGGTTTGGGGCTGGACAAGTGCTTAAAAATCACTTTCCTAAGGCTCCGGTGATTATTGGACAAGATTCCAGAAGTTCCAGCCCTATGTTGGTTATGGCTCTATCGGCTGGTTTTACTGCCGCTGGCTTGGAAGTATGGGATTTAGGTTTGTGCCCTACCGCTGCTGTAGCCTACCTAACCCATCAATTGGGGGCGATCGCTGGCGTGATGGTATCTGCCAGCCATAATCCTCCAGAAGACAATGGCATCAAATTTTTTGAACCGACGGGTGCTAAATTATCACCCCAGTTGCAATCCCAAATTACAGCGATCATTGGAGATGTCAATCAATCTTCCACCCCCATTCCAGCGACCTGGGGTAAATACCATTCCCGTTCAGAACTAATTCAACGGTATATTTCTTCCTTACACCAACCCCTATTCCCGGAAATGGGGACGGATGGACTCCCCTTACAAGGAATGCGGATTGTTCTGGACTTGGCTTGGGGGGCGGCGGCGCAATTGGGTGAACGGGTATTTGGAACCACCGGTGCAACCCTGATTCAACTCCATAATCGCCCTGATGGGGAACGAATTAATGTTGCTTGTGGTTCAACCTATCTAAAACCCCTTCAAACCGCAGTCCAAATCCATCAGGCAGACATGGGATTTGCCTTTGATGGAGATGCTGACCGGGTTTTGGCAGTAGATGGACAGGGGAGGGTCATTGATGGGGATTATATTTTATACTTGTGGGGGCAAACCCTCAAACAAATGGGGTTGCTACCTGACAACACCATCGTATCCACTGTCATGGCAAACTTAGGCTTTGAAGTGGCATGGAAGGGGCAGGGGGGGCGGTTAATTCGGACTGGGGTGGGGGATCAGTATGTCCATAGTGAAATGGTACGCCTTGGGGCAATGCTGGGGGGAGAGCAATCCGGTCATATTCTCTGTCGTCATTACAGTGTCAGTGGGGATGGATTGTTGACTGCCCTCCATTTGGCAACCTTGGTTAAAAAGTCTGGGGTATCTATGGATCATTTATTCGATCACAGTTTTCAAACCTATCCCCAACTGTTACGGAATGTTCGCATCGAAGACCGACAACGTCGGTTGAATTGGCAGGATTGTGATGCTTTGGTAACGGCGATCGCCCATGCTCAACAGGACTTAGGGGAGCAGGGTAGGGTGCTGGTGCGAGCATCTGGAACTGAACCTTTACTCAGAATTATGGTTGAAGCGATCCATCCCGATCTGGCTCACCATTGGACTGATACCCTGGTTAGGGTGGCAGAAGGGCAGTTGGTGACTTCTCCCCAATCTAATTAGACGAAGATTTAATAGACTGGTTGTTGGGAAAGGTTCCCTACCAGGGTTCCCCAAGTGGGAACCCATTGCCCCACGGGTGCATCCCAATTTTGCAGACCTCCCTACATCCTTCTCCTCTTCTGGGAAAGGGATTTTAAATCTGTTTCCCCTTCTCCCCAAAAGGGGGAAGGGGTTAGGGGATGAGGTCAAACGTGCAAAATCGGGATACTCTCTTGTCCCGCTTCATAGGGTGGACATACCCATCCTTAAAACCCCATAGCCCGTGCTACCGCAGTTTCATCCGGTTCCACCCCTGATTTAAATTGATTTTGACAATGATTAATTGCCGTATCAGGGTCTTTTAAGCCATTTCCAGTTAAAACACATACCACAACAGCCCCTTGGGGAACTTGATGGGCTACCTTGAGTAAACCTGCCACAGAAGCCGCACTTGCTGGCTCACAAAAAATACCCTCTGAAGATGCCAACAAGCGATAGGCAGCTAAAATTTCAGCATCAGTGACCTCATGAAATTCACCTTGACTAGCTGCCTTAACCGCAAGTGCCCGTTGCCAGTTGGCTGGGTTTCCGATTCGTATGGCGGTGGCAATGGTTTCAGGATGCTCAATGACCTGTCCCCGAACCAATGGAGCAGCCCCTGATGCCTGAAACCCCATCATACGCGGCAGCCGATTCCCGTATCCAAGTTGGTGATATTGGCAAAAACCCATCCAATAGGCAGTTATGTTACCCCCATTTCCCACTGGGATGCATAACCAGTCGGGAGCATCTCCCAATGCATCAACTAATTCAAAACCAGCGGTTTTTTGTCCTTCCAGACGATAGGGATTCAGGGAATTGACTAACGTGACAGGGTATTGTTCAGCCATAGCCTGAACGATTGCCAATGCTCGGTCAAAATTACCTTTAATTGCAATTACCTCAGCACCATACAGTAATGCTTGGGCGAGTTTACCCAACGCAATATAGCCATCAGGAATTAATACAAAGGCTCGTACTCCGGCTCGTCTGGCATAGGCTGCTGCTGCTGCGGATGTGTTACCAGTACTGGCACAGATGACTGCTTGGGCTCCGGCTTCCACCGCTTTAGAAATCGCCATGGTCATACCCCGATCCTTAAAACTACCGGTGGGGTTGAGTCCATCAAATTTAATATATACCTGAACTTGTCGCCCAACGAGCTTGGCAATGGCGGGCACTGGAATTAAAGGAGTATTCCCTTCTTGTAGGGTTACAACTGGGGTAGCGGAAGTGACTGGCAAATAGGGGCGATAGGCTTCAATGAGCCCCGGCCATGGCGATCTAGCACGGGTGGGGTTGGGGGTGGGAAACGGTAGTGGCACAGATGTACTAAACTTGAATCATGATATAAATATGACCATTACTAATTTATCATTACATTGTCTTGCCACTTTTGTATCCAGTATCAGGGTAATGCTGAGTTGCATTTCTAAGTGTGATGAATGATAATGAAAAGAATATGAAATACAGGTAATAAATGTCATTGTGAGTTCAGATACCATGCCACCATCTAGCTCAACCCCGACCCAGCCTACACTCAGTAAATTACCCAGTTCAACTGAGTCGGTATCCGCTGGTAGTCTGGGTGAAGAATTGCTAGAAAAGTTGTCGGTTATCAATACTCCCACTGAAGAAGAAAAGTCATGGGCAGGGTTAAAGGTATTTATCTCTACATTTATGACTATCTTCCTGGCTGAATTAGGGGATAAGACTCAACTGACAACCTTACTCATGGCTGCCGAGTCGGAATCCCCTTGGTTGGTCTTTCTGGGGGCAGGGGTAGCATTAGTCACAACTAGTTTTTTAGGGGTGTGGGTGGGTCATTGGTTAGCCAAGCATATTACTCCACGGCTATTGGAATTATCGGCAGGGGTGGTTTTGTTGGTGATTGCAACTACTTTACTTTGGGATGTTTGGCTAAGTTAATCAAGGAGTTCAGACAGGATGGACTGGAGTTTACTAGGACTGAGTTTTTCGGCGGTTTTTTTATCCGAACTGGGAGATAAAAGTCAAATTGCTGCCATTGCTTTGGGAAGCAGCTCAAAATTTCCTCAGGCTGTTTTTTTGGGAACTGCCTCTGCCCTCTTGTTAAGTAGTTTTCTAGGGGTTTTAATCGGTCATGGAACGTCTCAATTATTACCCCCAGCCATGATTAAAACAATTGCTGCAACTGGATTTTTAATTATGGGCACTCGTTTAATATGGTTGGCTGTCCACAGCGAACGCACATCGTCAATAGTATCCCCTCCAACAGCAACTTTAGTGCTTCTAAACCCCAGTAGCTCAGATGGAGTTGCTCCATCTGAGGAGAAATAACCTGAGACGCTGATTCAAATATATTGAAATGTGTTCCTAAAGCGGTCATTTCCGGGGTTAAGTCATAGGTATAAATCAGAACCGTTGCTAGGAGGAATAAGGACAAAATAACGCTAGTCCGTCCAAAACCCACAAAAGGGGTGAAGGTACGGCACAAAACCAGCACCCCAGTTAAAACCAAGGCGGCACAAAGTAATTCTAAACGGTTAAAGACACTAAAAATTGTATATCCTGCCATGGGGAAATTATCTTGGGTCATCATGCCAGACATAAATAAACCTGGCATAACGACAAAGTCTAATAGGGAACTTGCTCCTAACCAAAAAGCCAGGGTTAAGGTGACAACTACTCGCCAATCCCACAGTTTTTCAAGGGGTTGATACCGACTCAGATTTGGGTGCAACATGGTTGATATTCGGTTATCCAGGATGATTTACTTCTCCAATAGCTTACCCAAATCATCTCTCCCTAAACATTAAGTATCATTGCAAAAGAATTAATTAAAAACAAAGCCATGTTACAAACTGATGTTCTAATGGAAGAGATAATGGGGAAACGTTGCCGTTGACCTCAATGTTATTCTGCCCACCATTGATGCTGCGCTGCCATGCAAATTAAATTTCGTGAATTTAATCCCTTTGATAGTTGGTTTTGGTGGCAGTTCTCCACCACGCCTTCAGCTGCTGAAAAACAATATGTGGAAGAGGTTTTTCGATCTTGGTTTTTCTTAGGAAAGCTGGGAGGGTTTAATGCTGAAAATATCCAAATCCAGGAAACAGGACTGGATCTCAACTATCTCCAGTATGATGAAGATTATGCCGACCAGAGCTTTATGGCGTTAATGCATAATATGGGCGAATTTGAGTACCAGGGACAGTGGGGACGTTGTTGGTTTGATTTAGGAACAAGTGATGCAATTGCCCTTGATGTATTGGTCAATGCTTTACGTCAGTTTAGTAAAGACTATGTGGAAATCGAAGTTTTGTGTATTGGGGGGCAAAACAACGATTGGTCTATTGATCAAGATTATTCCAGCTTTAACAATGGAGATTCGTACAATTGATTTTACAACAGAACCCTTTTGGCAAATACAGCTCCGTCCCCTCCACCAACCAATGGAAAGTAGGTTTTATGCTTGCACATCACGTTATATTAATTTATATCCTTTACTTATTAGGCTTAAACAAATCATCAACAACATTTTTCTATGTTGAGTCGTGCTAAACAGCGCAATATAGCCGCCGCCTTGGCTTTTGTCAGTATTGTTTCACCTATTTCGGGGTTGCATAAATTTTATTTAGGGCAGCCCATATGGGGGATTTTTTATCTTTTGTTATCCTGGACCCACATACCACGGGTAGCCAGTGCTGTGGAAGCAATTTGGTACCTGATTCAAACCCAAGCTGATTTTGATTATAATTTCAATCGCAACCTATCTGAAGAACCAGTTGCCCCACGGTTGGAAGTGCCTCCCATATCTGCCACCTCTGCTCCCCAAGAAGTAGGGGCGATCGCTGATGCAGTCCGTCAACTTGATCAACTGCGGCAGGATGGATTAATTTCTGAATATGAGTTTGAGCAAAAACGACGACAGTTGTTAGATCGAATTAGTTAACAGTCCACCACTCCTTCGGATCTGCAACCATTTCAGATCATGGGGATGGAATTGAAATAGACTTGTTCGATGTAGTCTCCGGCAGATTAGGAGAAATCCTTAAATCATGATCAAAACCCCATCCCTCTCTCCTAAAGGGTTGACACCCCATCTAACAGTGGAGTATTCTGCCCCGTTTCATGTCATCGGGTTGATGAGTGGCACCTCCGTAGATGGTATCGATGGGGCTTTTGTCCAGTTAAGTGGCGGGAATAATGATTTAAAGGTACGGGTGATTCGATGTGCCACATACCCCTATTCCGAACCATTACGAAACCAAATTCTCCAGGTTTGTGCAGGAAAAAGTCTAACTGCGGAAGAATGGTCAATACTGGATGATGCCATTGCCCGTGCTTTTGCCGATGCTGCTATTAAACTTCAATCTAACTGGGAGGAGGGAGGGGAGAAGCCCAAGGCAACCTTAATCGGTTCCCATGGTCAAACAGTATTTCATCGTCCCCCTTCCGCCGCCCTGAATGATTTGGGATACAGTACTCAACTGGGTCGAGGTGAGCTAATTGCCCACCTAACCCAGATTCCCACTGTCAGTAATTTCCGGGCTGCAGATATTGCCATAAAAGGGCACGGTGCACCATTAGTACCCAGGGTAGATGCTTATTTACTCAGTCATCCCCAGTATCATCGATGTGTGCAAAACATTGGTGGTATTGGTAATGTCACCTACCTCCCCCCCCGATCGCCTCTGGTGGACTCTCCATTGTGGGAACATCAAGTCAGGGGATGGGATACTGGTCCAGGTAATGTCTTAATTGACTTAGCCATACACCATTTTTCTGCAGGTCGGCAAACCTATGACGAAAACGGAGCATGGGCAGCAACGGGACAACCCTGTGGCGAATTAATCCATCAATGGCTACAGGATGATTTTTTTCAACTGTCTCCCCCGAAGTCTACGGGACGAGAACAGTTTGGCTTCACCTACTGGCAACGATGTTTGGCGGATGGAGCTTCCCATAACCTGAGCCCGGCTGACCTGTTGGCTACGTTGACTGATTTTACAGCAGCCACTATTGCCCAAAGTTACTTTAAGTGGTTGCCCACATTTCCATCCCAAGTGTTGGTGTGCGGTGGGGGGAGTCGTAATGCCTACTTGGTTCATCGACTGGGGTTGTATCTTTCCAGCCCTGGGTTGACAATAAATGGGGGTTTCAGTCAGTTTTTACCCGCTGGCTCATCTTCAGGGGTGGGGGAAACAGGATTGCAAACTGGCTCCATGTTTCAACTCTTAACAACCGATCAAGTAGGGATTCCATCTGACTTTAAAGAGGCTATCGCCTTTGCCATATTAGCCTATTGGAAATCCCTGGGTCTTCCAGGTAACCTGCCCTCTGTGACGGGTGCTGTCCAAGCCATTCCCCTAGGTACGTTACATCTTCCTAGTAACTGTCTATGACTGGCGATCGCCCATCCATCTAGGGGAGAACATCGGTGAAAAAGGCATCAATCGCCAATGTCCACATTGAGGAGGTAATGCCCCAGTTGACTATTTCCAGACCATAATTCATAGTCAATCCGTAACGATTGGGGTATGGGATGGAGGTGGAATTTTAAATGCCGGGTGTAGTTGCGTAAACATAGTTGACCACTGGTTAATGTCTCATCTTGTAACCAAAATCGGCTTAAACCAAATACCCCGGATTCCCAATAATGACGATAACTGAACGAGGAACCATTGCCTTGCATGGTAACCATTACCCGATACGGAGAAATCTCTAGCCAAAGAAGACGGCGGCGGGGTGGGACGGATAACAGGGAAGACTGACTATTTTTGTCGGGGAAGGCACTTAACCCTTGGATTTGGTTCCATTTCCCCAGTTCAGGTTCCATCAATAATAGATGAAACCGCTCCTGGTCTTTTTGATACAGGGTGCCAGCGGTTTCAACCACCGACCAGAGGGGGAAATCTGTAGACAGGAATGATACTGAAACCGGAAGATGGTGGCGGGTCAACATAGGAGATCACATCGGCACAGAAGGTTTTATAAATTTACACCGGGTTTGTTTGGGCGGCGATCGCAATGGGGTACCATTACTAACACAATTCATTATCAGTTTATCCAATGACGGTCTCCCCTGTTACCCTTAAGAATACTAAACTTGGTCAGGATTTGCTCATTTCTCCACCTACCCTGGGGCTGCGGGGACGAATTCGAGTTCCAGGAGATAAGTCAATTTCTCATCGTGCATTGATGTTGGGGGCGATCGCCCACGGTGAAACCCAGATTCAAGGATTACTTCTGGGGGATGACCCCCGCAGCACCGTTGCTTGTTTCAGGGCTATGGGTGTAAAAATTTCAGATTTAGAATCACACACGGTTGTGGTTCAAGGGGTTGGCATCGATCACTTACAAGAACCATCTGATATCCTAAATGCGGGCAATTCGGGTACTACTTTGCGGTTAATGTTGGGGTTATTAGCTGCCCAACCAGGGAAGTTCTTCACCATCACGGGAGACCAATCCTTGCGTTCCCGCCCCATGATGAGAGTAATCCAACCCCTGCAGCAAATGGGGGCTTGTATTTGGCACCGAAGAAATGGGTTGGCACCCATGGCAGTTCAGGGTCAACCATTACAACCGATTCATTACTCATCCCCCATTGCTTCAGCCCAAGTGAAGTCTTGTATCCTGCTAGCAGGTTTACTCACTGCCGGACAAACCACAGTGACCGAGCCTACCCTTTCCCGCGACCATAGCGAGCGAATGTTACAGGCTTTTGGTGCCCAATTAACCATTGATCCAGATACTTGCAGTGTTACAGTGTCTGGACCAGCTCAGTTGCAGGGACAGTCGGTGGTCGTACCCGGAGACATCAGTTCAGCAGCCTTTTGGTTAGTCGCTGCAGCAATTTTACCCGACTCGGATCTGGTGGTGGAAAATGTAGGGGTCAACCCAACTCGCACCGGTATATTGGAAGTATTAACCATGATGGATGCCCACATTGAATTCATGAATCAACGCACTGTGGCTGGAGAACCGGTAGCCGACCTACGGATCCGTTATCGTACTGACGCTCCCCTGAAAGCGTGCCGAATTGGAGGTGATTTGATTCCCCGATTAGTTGATGAAATTCCCATTCTGTCGGTGGCAGCTATTTTTGCCAAGGGGGTTACGGTAATTGAAGATGCAGCAGAATTGCGAGTCAAGGAAAGTGACCGGTTGGCAGTGATGGCTACCCAATTAACCCAAATGGGCGCCATCGTCCGTGAAAACCCTGATGGTTTAGAAATTACTGGCAGTAGAGACTTGAAAGCAGCAGAACTAGATAGCCATGGAGATCATCGTATTGCCATGAGTTTGGCGATCGCCGCCCTTAGGGCAAGGGGATGTACAACGATTCATCAAGCCGAAGCTGCTACCGTCTCCTATCCTGATTTTTTTTCAACCCTGTCGAATTTAACCAAGTTTTAAGTTTTTTAATTGTGGAAGGTTATCCCTGACAATGAATAAGCCTTCCAACCACTTTAGTCATCTGGGTGCAGCCCTCACCCTAAATCCCTCTCCCAAAAAAGGAGAGGGACTTTGAATCTGTTTCCCCTTCTCCTTTTTGGGAGAAGGGGTTGGGGGATGAGGGCTGCAAAGTTGGGATGCTTTCAGACCCTTTATTATCTTGTTTCTCGTGGATGTTGCAGTTCATGAATCAAATTATTGAAGATTTAATGACTCGTCTGATTCAAACGGGTGGTTCTGACCTCCACCTCTCAGCAGGAACCCCCCCTTATTACCGCCTGAATGGCAAGTTAATTCCGGTAGGTAATAAACCCCTAACCCCCACAGACTGTCAACAGTTGATTTTCAGCCTATTAAATAATACCCAGCGGCAGACATTGGAACAACATTGGGAATTAGACTGTTCCTATGGACTGGGGGGTTTAGCCCGATTTCGGTTAAATGTATACAAGGAGCGAGGTTCCTACGCTGCTTGTATACGGGCACTGAGTTCCCAAATTCCTAGTTTCACTGCATTGGGTTTACCTGCCGTTGTGCGTGAAATGGCGGAAAAACCAAGGGGACTCATTTTAGTGACAGGTCCAACCGGTTCCGGAAAAACAACAACCCTGGCTTCTATCATTGATTTAATCAATCGCACTCAAACAAAGCATATTCTCACGATTGAAGATCCAATTGAATTTATTTACGAATCACGGCAAAGCTTAATCCATCAACGGGAATTGGGGGAGGATACTAAAAGTTTCGCCAATGCTCTCCGAGCTGCATTGCGTCAAGATCCTGATATTATCCTAATTGGGGAAATGCGAGATTTGGATACCATTGCTCTGGCGGTTTCTGCCGCAGAAACCGGACATTTGGTTCTTGGAACTTTACACACCAGTTCGGCAGCCCAAACCATCGACCGGATGATTGATGTATTCCCCTCTGACCGTCAAACCCAGTTACGTGTTCAGTTATCCAACTCCTTAGTGGCAGTATTCAGCCAGACTCTTATTCCCCGACTCAACCCTAAACCCGGTCAATACGGTCGGGTCATGGCTCAAGAGATTATGGTTGTGACACCGGCGATCGCGAATTTGATTCGAGAAGGTAAAACAGCACAAATTTATTCTGCAATACAGACGGGAGCCCGTTTGGGGATGCAAACCCTGGAAAAGGTTTTGGCTGATTATTGCCGCCAAGGAATACTTTCTCTAGACTCGGCTTTGACAAATACTTCAAGACCCGAAGAACTTAAACGTTTAATTGGGCATACTCCCTCACCATAACGGCTTTTTGGCTGATAAACCTTGCATAGAACAGGGTGAACCCCCTGTTCTATATCAATTATAGACTCCTTAGACAGATTGCTTCACAGGACTGATGTTTTTCCCAAGATTCCCTTTAGCTCCCACTCGGTTTAATCATGCCTACCTTTATTACTCAAATCCGAGACCAAACTGGTACTGTCAGAAGTCACCGGATCACTGCCCATTCATCCCGAGAGGCTAGAAAACTACTTCGGAACCAGGGTTGGGTTGTGTATGAAATTCAGCCAGTAAGGGGGTTTGATTGGAGTGCATTACAAAAAATCGACCTAATTGAACTGTTCACCCCAGTCAGTGTAAAAGATAAGTCTATTATTTCCCGACAATTGGCAGTGATGGTGGGCACGGGGATTACCATTGTGCGTAGTTTAGGGATTCTGGCAGAACAATGTACAAATCCAAAATTAAAAAAAGCTTTGGCTACCATTAGAAATGATGTACAAGAGGGGATTAACCTTTCTGATTCCATGGCTAAACATCCCCATTGTTTTGATCAGCTATATATATCAATGGTGAAGGCAGGGGAAGTGGGGGGAGTGTTGGATGATGTATTAGGTCGGCTTGCCAAGCTATTGGAAGATACAGCCCGTTTGCAAAATCAAGTTCAGTCAGCCCTAGCTTATCCGCTAACGGTTGGGTTTTTTGCGATCGCCATTTTCTTAGGGATGACCATTTTTTTAATTCCCACCTTTGCAGTTATTTTTGAACAAATTGGTGTGGAATTACCTGCCTTTACCCTATTCATGTTGGGAGTCAGTGGTGCATTGCGTAACCCTCTAATCCTAGGGGGTATTCTTTTCTGTCTCATCCTGGTTGCCATTGCCTACAGTCGATACTATCAAACTCCTAATGGGCACTTAACGATTGATGGTTTTTGGTTAAAGTTACCAATCATTGGAGACTTGATCACAAAAACTGCCACTGCACGGCTTTGTCGAACCCTGGGTTCTCTCATCCATTCAGGAGTCGATATTCTCACAGCTTTAGAAATTGTACGGAATACTGCTGGTAATCAATTGATTGCCAAAGTAATCAATGATTCCCGTCGAGATGTTCAAGGCGGGGGAATGATTAGTGTTTCCTTGAGTCGCTCCTCTGTATTACCCACCATGGCAGTCCAAATGATTAGTGTTGGGGAAGAGACGGGAGAGTTGGATCACATGTTGATGAAGGTAGCTGAATTTTATGAAGATGAAGTAGAACAAACGGTTAAATCCCTGACAAGTCTATTAGAACCGGTCATGATTATTTTAATTGGGTTAATGGTGGGGTCTATTTTGCTAGCAATGTACTTACCCATGTTTAAGGTATTTGAGCAAGCTAACTAAGAAAATGGTTTGCTCCCTCCATAGTCCACGCCCCCACACCAGACCATTAGGATGATGTAGGGGATTCCAGTCTATGTGAAGATTGCTCGAAGTTACTTCATACTTCAACAGGGATTGGATTTAACTGAAATGCAGCAAGCAAACGATCAGCAATTTGAGCACCTGTTAACCCTAAATCAGATAATGACTCTTCTGCTTTGGCATGATCCACTAAAATGTCAGGTACTCCAATCCGGATTAAATGAGCCAACACTTGGTTATCCATTAGGCTTTCAGCCATTGCAGTACCAAAACCTCCAGGCAGGCAACCCTCTTCCAAAGTCACTACCCGACCAATGCGTCTCGCTAACGGTAAAATTAACTCGGTATCCAAGGGTTTAGCAAACCGGGCATTGATTACCGTGGACTCTATACCATGTTCACTGAGAATCTCTGCCGCCTGCATGGCGGGATAAACCATGGAACCATATCCCACCATAAGGATATGATCCCCATTACGCAAGATTTCAGCTTTACCTATGGGAAGAGGTTCCCAACCTTCTTCCATCAAGGGTGCACCATACCCATTGCCACGGGGGTAGCGTAGAGCAATGGGTCCGTCAGTGTATTGGATTCCGGTGACTATCATCCGTTGCAATTCACTTTCATCCTTGGGAGCCATTAATACCATATTGGGCAAACAGCGTAGGTAGGCAATGTCATATAGCCCTTGATGGGTAGGTCCGTCGGCTCCAACCACACCCGACCGATCCATGCAGAAAAAGACGGGTAACTTTTGGATGCACACATCATGAATAATCTGGTCGTAGGCTCGTTGCAAAAATGTAGAATAAATTGTTGCTACCGGTCGCATTCCTTCACATGCCATACCAGCGGCCAGGGTGACAGCATGTTGCTCAGCAATACCAACATCAACATACTGATGGGGTAGTTTTTTCTGCAAAATATCTAGTCCAGTACCCGTCGCCATAGCAGCAGTAATCCCAACCACTTTAGGATTATTTTCAGCAATGCGTGTCAAGGTTTCACCAAATACCTTGGAGTAACTGGGTGGTTTAGGCTTACTGGACGGAATGGCTTTCCCAGTCGCTAAATTAAATGGATTTTGAGCATGATAGCCCACTTGATCTTTTTCAGCGATTTCATACCCTTTTCCTTTGATAGTTGCCACATGCACCAATACAGGTCCGGAAATTTGGTGGGCTTGTTGGAAGGTTGTGATTAATTCCTCTAAGTTATGACCATCAACAGGTCCAATGTAAGTAAAACCTAATTCTTCAAAGACTGCCCCCAGTTTAGGAACTGCCAACCGCTTCATTCCTTCCTTAATTCGCCCCAGTTCAGGAGATAACGAATCTCCAACGAAGGGTAGATGCTTAAATTGTTCTTCTAAATTTTCAGTGAGAAACTGGAGAGGTGGACTGAGACGCAACTTGTTCAAATATCGAGGAATGGCTCCAACATTGGGAGAAATAGACATTTCATTATCATTTAAGACAACCAGCAAGTTTGTATTCGGCATATGCCCTGCGTGGTTAATTGCTTCTAAAGCCATCCCCCCCGTGAGCGCTCCATCTCCAATGATCGCCACAGCCTTGAACCGCTCACCCCGCAAATCCCGAGCTAACGCCATACCCAATGCGGCGGAGATACTAGTGGAGGCATGACCTGCACCAAAGTGATCAAAGGAACTTTCACACCGTTTTAAGTACCCGGCAACCCCATTTTTCTGACGTAAGGTATGAAAATTGTGATACCGACCCGTGATTAACTTGTGGGGATAGGCTTGATGACCCACATCCCACACTACTTTGTCATGATCTAGATCCAAGGTTTGATACAGGGCTAACGTAAGTTCTACCACCCCTAAGCCGGGACCCAAATGCCCACCACTGGTAGCTACGGTTTCCAGATGCTTTTCTCGAATTTGACGAGCAACCTGCTTAAGTTGACTCACAGAAAGACTGTGCAACTGATTGGGATGCGTAATTTCACTAAGGTGCATAAGGATCTATTTTTTCCCTTAAACAATTATTCTCCATACCTTACATCACTGTAATCTATTCCGTTTGTATCGAGGTGTTCAATTTTATTATCTATATTTTTACAACAATTTTAAACCTTTTAGTGGACACGTTCTTTACTGCCACTTAACCTAAACCCAATAATTCCTATTATCCTTAATAGTAAGGCTATTAGAAGAATTTGACATACTCCTTTGGCTAAAGCTTAGGGAATTAAGGGTCAAAGGGTGATCGCAGGGGCAGCCAATGTTACGTTACCTAACCTAAAGGTAGATGCCCCGACGACTTATTCCTAATATAGTTTCTGATGCTCTAAAGGGCAGAGTTTTAAATCCATTATTTTTGGTAATCAGTATTAGATTCTTGTATGTTGACTAATGTATGTATGTTGACCCTTGGACTCATTACCCAAGCTCCCACGTCCATAACTATTCCATCGCCCAGTACTCCGGGTATTGATTTTTCAGTTCCATTCACTTCAACCCCCAAGCCCAGTTCTAGAAATCAACATTGGAACATGTCTGCCAACCCCGATGGTTTTCCCCCTGACTCAGGTAACTATCTGCCGTTTTTACAACGGAGGAAGATTGCCAGAAAAGTCGAGGCTACTTTTTTCTCCGATGCCTTCAATCGTCCACGAACTGGGGGACAACTCTATCGGCAACGATTAGCAGCGTTACAGTCAGGTTATATCTACACCCAATTTCCACCCAACAGCTTTGAATCAGCATGGCTGAATACATCTGGACAGCCTAATTACAATGAATGGATTAGTCTATTAAAACAAGAAGCTGAATTCATCGCAACAGGAGATGGAAATCGTCGTTTAGGGATAGTTCTTGGGGATTCCCTAAGTCTATGGTTGCCTACCAATGGGCTTCCTGAAGGAACCCTGTGGCTAAACCAGGGTATTTCAGGGGATACCACATCCGGGCTACTACGGCGAATTTCATTGTTTGCCAATACCCGTCCAGAGGTAATTTATGTCATGGCAGGTATTAATGATCTTCGTCGAGGATCCACTGACCTCAGTGTTCAAACGAACCTGAATGAGGTCATTCGCCAACTTCGATCCCAACACCCCGATGCCCAAATTGTGATACAATCAATCCTACCAACTCGATTTGCTACCTTGCCAACGGATCGAATTGGTCGGTTAAATCAAGAATTAGCTGTCATTGCCCGTTCAGAGGGGGTTCAATTTTTGGATTTAACCATAGATTTTTTAGACGGAGAAGGGCTGCTGCGACAGGAACTTACCACCGATGGGCTACACCTAAATCATCAAGGTTATCAGGTATGGCAACGAATATTACAACAAGTTGATAACCGGTTAATCCAAGTTCGCCGCGGTGTTTTACCGATTTGAATGGTTCTGGTTTATCTTGGATTGATTCGGGTGGAGGGCAGTTTCCTTATTTCTCAGATTATCTTGTCAGTCCATTGTCTAAACGTTAATTTCCATGGTTAAGAACGATACCAATTCTGTTCTTCGTCTACTGCCCTTAGTGGTGGGCAGTTTAGGTGGTAGTCTATTATTGGTCAATCGGCTCCTAACCACTGACCTCACCGAAAGTCAATCTCGGTCAGATGTATTAGGAGTGATTTTAGCTGCTTTGTTAGTGCTTACGGGTCTCCTGTGGCAAAGAGTACAACCCCGATCGCCGGAGAGTGTAATCCTTCAGGGGAACGAAGGATTTGAGTTGGCAAAGGATTTGCCCCAAAGTCTTGCTAACGAACTTGCCTGGGCATCCCGTTTATTATTAACCAATACAGCCACACGGACTTTATTATTATGGTACGACCAACGAGTTTTGTTGCGCCGAGGGGTACTTGGATCAACTGCAACGGTAAAGCTTGGTCCTATCTTGAACCGAGTGTTAACTAAAAAAATGCCGACTTATTTGGTTGATTTAAAGCTATATCCTGGACGCATTGAGTTTGATTATTTACCAGAAAATACCCAGGGAGTGATTTGTCAACCTGTGGGCGATCGCGGTGTGCTAATATTGGGCGCCAATGCTCCCCGCAGTTATTCGCAACAGGATGAAAGCTGGGTCACAGCCATCGCTGAAAAATTAGCTTATAGTCTGGAAGGTATAGACCATGAGTCAATTCAATGAGAGTCACAATGGGGACGTTGGTCAATTCTAACTTACCATTGGTAATAGTCAAAAGGATTTGAGCCAGGTAGATGGCACTCCAACCCTTTTGACTACTACCCGGAAATCATCGTTTAATACTTGGCAGGGGACCGCTCCTTACATAAACCGTAGACCATGCTTCACCCCATACCAGGGGTCATGGTTAAAGAAAACGACCTCTTAATCTAAATCATAAGCAGCCTTGCCGCTAAATTTGATTTTAGCAGGTTCCACATTGGCTCCAATATTCCGATTTTTAGTTCCCACTGCAACCCTTCCTGCGTTTACCTTTTCAGGAAAGACACCATCGGCAGGATGGAGAAATTGAATGTCTCCATTTGGGAAAACGCGATAGATTTTATAATCTTCGATTCTCGGCTTAAACTTAGTCCGAAGTTGGGTACCTAACGCTAAACACTGTTCTTTACGAGCTAGGTAAAGGAGGTTTTCACCTGCACGCATAATGGCAGCACCACCAGTGGGTAATTCAAACACTTGTTCCTTGGAACTTGTCCAAGTAATGGCGTACTTTTCTTC
Organism: uncultured Synechococcales cyanobacterium; assembly: GCA_903897715.1. Taxonomy (GTDB): domain Bacteria; phylum Cyanobacteriota; class Cyanobacteriia; order CAIUCS01; family CAIUCS01; genus CAIUCS01. The sequence continues at coordinate 16,621 of CAIUCS010000056.1, read as the reverse complement.
AATATCAGCCGCAGTCAATAAGCCACCGGTGCTACCACCAAAGTAGGGAGCCTGTCCAGTCAAAGGTTGTGTCATTTGCTTTTTCTCGACATTTTATAAACCTGTTTTGAGAAAATCCTATCATTGCCAATGTACAAGTCTGAGTATTTTTTGAATAACCGTTACAGTTCTTCAGATTAGTTGATCATCACTTCTTTTTCGGGCTTTGAGTAGCATTTTGTTCTAACGATTGGATCCGTTGTCGGGACTTATTGAGCCAAGTGGTATCCCCATTTTTCCTATACAGTAATGCCGCGATTTGAAAGTCTGCAATTGCTTTTGCGGTATCTTTGAGTAATTCGTAAGCATTACCCCGATTGTAGTAGGCATTCGCATACTCAGGATCCAGACGGATGGCTTCACTGTAGTCAGCGATCGCCCCCTTATAGTCTCTCAATTCGTCTTTCACAATGCCTCGATTGTAGTAAGCATTCACATACTCAGGATCCAGACGGATGGCTTCATTGTAGTCAGCGAGGGCGGCTCTAGATTTTTTTAGTTTATTTTGAGAAATGCCGCGATTATAGTAAGCAATCCCATAGTCAGGTTTGATCCGAATAGCTTGGCTATAATCACGAATTGCTCCATTGATATCTCCTAAATCATCTTTAACATTTCCCCGATTGAGAAAAGCCTCAGGGTAACTTGGTTTGAGCCGTATGGCTTCAGAATAATCAACAATTGCTCCAGTTAAATCTTCAATGTCACTTTTGACGATACCTCGATTGTAGTAAGCATCGGCGTAATTGGGTTTAAGGCGAATAGCTTGGGTATAATCGGCGATCGCCCCGGAGAGGTCACCCTGCTCATATTTCTCCAGTCCACTAGAAAAATAATCATCCGCACTTTGTGAAATCAAAAATTGATTGGAGAATGGGGATGGATTGTGAACTGAAGATTGATTAAGGGATAGGGATGGGGGTATCATAATCTTTGCTGAAGCGAGATTCACGGTACTTAAACCTGCCAGTTCCCCTAAGACAGTCACCGATAAACTGCCAACCAACATAAGCGGATAAAAACTAGAGTATAGGTGTGGTCTAACCATCGGCAATCTTAAGTAACCCCCAAATTTTTGAGCAAATTTTAGCATAATCTATTAGCTTTTCATACTCCCTTAGGGGGGACATTTTGACCTGTAAAATTACAGATTAAAAAATCCACGTTCCTAAGGATTGAATCCGGTTGAGTTAAAGAGGTCGGTAAACCTGATAATTGATTTTGGGAAAAATGTTATCCATGGTTTCAATTTTCTCTAACCATCCAGCATCAATTTTTTCAGCTACAATATCTTCAAAAAGTTTATTGAACCTCATAACATGGCTTTTTGTCCGTCTAACTGCATAGGGCACCATGGTTCCGGTTCGCATAATAAATGCCCAGTCAGAAGACTGTGCCAACAGTACCTCCCGCGCTGCCTGATTCAAAGCTCGCCATTCCAATAAATCTGTTGGTTCACGATGAGACAATTGAATCATTCGTTCCGTAATTTTATGTAAGTGGGGATAGATCCAGGCGTTAGTTTGGTTTAACCAATACTCATGGAAACCCTTATAACCCCAACTAGACTGAGACGGACGACAGACTTGCTGGGTGGGATGATGTTTCAAATAATCAGCTAGATGGGTCATCTGAAAAGTATCTTGGTCATACCATGATTTACGAAATAAGTAATCTAGAAACCATGGTCCCTCATACCACCAGTGACCAAATAATTCAGCATCATAGGGTGAAACAATAATTGGCGGGCGTTGCATCATTCCATGGAGGTGTTGAACTTGTTGCTGCCGGTTATACATAAAGTTACTTGCATGTTCGGCTGCTTTTTCCCGAGCCCAGTAGGGGTCATATAACGCCTTGTCTGACAAGCCCAACCCCTTACCTGTAATTTTGTGATATTTAATCCCCGTATTTTTACGCTGTCCGTTGGGCATAATGTAGGGCTTGATATAATCATAGTCAGCTTCCCATCCCAAGTCTTTATAGAATTCCCGATATTCAACAGCACCAGGATACCCCACCTCAGAAGACCAGACTTGTTGAGAAGATTCGTGATCACGCCCAAAAGCAGCTACCCCAGTTTCAGTAAAGATTGGGGCATAGGTGCCAAATCGAGGGCGGGGACGGGCATATAAAATGCCATGACCGTCAGTTAAGAAATAACGCAACCCGGCATCCGCCAGCATCCGTTCCAGTCCCTCGTAATAGGCACACTCAGGAAGCCAGATCCCTTTTGGAGGTCGTCCAAATGTTTGTTCATAATGCTCACAAGCCACTTGAATTTGTGCCCAAACCGCCTGGGGATGAATTTTCATCAGTGGTAAATATCCATGGGTGGCACCGCAGGTGATAATTTCCAGATTATTACTATCCAGAAAACCCTTGAAAGCGTTGACTAAATTGCGATCGCAGTTTTCCCACGTTTGTCGTACTCGGTTAAACTCATTGGCATAAAATTCAGCTAAATACCGCAAGTGTCCGTTATGGGTGTGACGTTCTGTTTCCATCTCTGCTAATTCTTCTAATTGAGCAAGATGGGCATCATACCGATCCTGAAGCAAGGGGTCACATAGCATTGACACCAAAGGAGGAGTCATGCTCATAGTAATTTTAAAGTCAATGCCGTCCCGCTTCAATCCTTCAAACATCCAGAGCAAAGGGATGTAAGTTTCAGTAATTGCCTCATAAAGCCATTCTTCTTCGAGCACATAATTGCTTTCAGGATGACGGACAAAGGGGAGATGGGCATGTAAAACAAGGGCGACGTAACCATTACTCATAGATAAACCAAGTTAATTATTGACTGGAGCGGAAGGGGGATTGGTCAAATTTTAAATCTAAATGACGAAGATTTGATAATTTTCTCAACCAGAGATGGAATGAATCTCTCAATTAGGATTGAACGTATACTAAAATTAAAATCAATCGTTAGAACGAGCCAATGGTTATGGTTTTACCTTTCCTCTGGAGGGAATGTATAGTGTATAAGGCTGTGGAGTAGAGGCAACCCAGTTATTGAACGAGAGTAGTCATCGTTTAGAAATTGTTAATCTTGTTGTTGAACTTTCAAAATAACGAGTCTATTTATTTTAAAACAATGCCATCTGCGAGTCCTTCCCCTCAACAACCCAACTTACCCCTTCCATCTCCACCCCAAAAGGTAGAAGCTGTTAGGGTAAACCGGTTTTATTCGTCCAAACCCACCCAAGCTTCCTCTACTCCCATCTCTCCCACCCCTTCTGTTGTTCAGCGGTATCGTTCTAAACGCTATCGAAAAAGATTAATCAAGCGATGCCTCACTGGTCTAGCTTATCTTAGTCGGTTAACCTTGTTGAGTGGTGCGGCATTCTTAGCAGTATTAACAGGTATGGCGATCGCCCACTTCTTTCCTGATCCCAACCCCAAGTTACCCTACTCAGAAGTTTTAGTACGCCAGTTTGGAACAGCAATTAAAATCATACAAACTATTCCCCCCAGAATTGCTATGGTTGGCAAAACATTAAGCGGCGATTCTCAATCCATGCTTCCTAAAAGAATTGTGACCACCCCAGACCTCTCCATTCCTCCCCCACCCCCCAAATCATCCATGAGTGACCAGCAGAAAAGATTAGGGAATGAACTCAACACAGTACAGTCTGAATTGAGTCGCCTTATTCAGCAAATGAACACACTGGAGACTCGTCTCCAATCTGAGTCAGAAAATACATCTGAATCATCACCCACTGACTTGGATGTCAGAACTACAAGTACCTCAGTCCAAGTTAAAACCTATTCATTTGCCCCCCATCAACCTTTGTTAATTACTCTGCCCAGTGACGCTTTATTTACAGATTCCCAAGCCACATTAAGTCCTTCTGGTCCATTCATATTAGAAAGTGTGTTGCCTAACTTACTTCCATACAAGAACCAAGTAATCGTAATCAACGGCCATACTGATAATAGTGGCACCCCTGTACAAAACCGTGACATTTCTTTGCAACAGGCTGAATTGATTCGCCATCACCTTGCTAAAGTTCTTCAAGGTCAGTATCGGATGGTTGTGGTTGGTCATGGTGCTAATCACCCATTAGCCCCCAACACCAACTCATCAAACCGTCAACGGAATCGACGAATTGAAATATCAGCTGAAGAGAGTTGAAAGCCATGATCAATGGGGATGAAGCCCTTCTAACTCCCAACCAATTTCTATCCTTACTTGTTGAGGACTACCAAGTTTTTTAGGGTGAGTTTGGAGGTAGTGATCACTAATTGCCAAGACAAATTTGAGCTTAAGCCATGGAAAACCACTGCCATAGTATTCAACCTAGACTATAATAAAATTTAAATTCAACATTGGGCATAAACGAGGATAGTCGAGATGACATCTAGTGATGACTTTAAGGAACAACTTAAAATTGGCAACATTGGCGACGCCCTAAAAATAGCCCTGAGTGAAGCAATTGAACTAAAGATTACAACTTGGGTTTCCCCTGAGGACGAAACTAGAACTTCACCAATTGATGAGAGCTTGCCAGGATATCGGATGAAAACCCGGATTAATATTTTAGATGGGGATATTGAGAACGAAGTTGGTAGTCTGTTTGTCGGGGATGGTCCCTATACTGAATTGCGGAAATTTCATTTACAACAAGTAGAAGATGGTCATGCCATCCTGCAACAGAATTTGGAAAGCTTAAAGCAATTATTTACGATATTGCTCGGCTCCCTGAAGCAACTATCTCAATCGACCAGCTTACCTGCTAGCTCGTTGCCAAAGGCGATCGCCCCAGGAAAGGCTTCACAAACACCCCCCTAGTCACTAAGGGTAAGAACCCATAAAATGTCTGTACTTACCTTGACTATCACCATTAGTTTTTGGATTACGAATATAAGGAATGTATTTCGATAAAACCCATTAATATTGAAACCCAGGGTACAAAGATTAAATAGTCAGTCCATATGTTAGTTCATTGTCTTCTCCTTCTCTGATTTTCAAATCATCTAGATCAAAATTTTATTCCATTTAATTTAAGGATCATCCTATGACAGCTAGTCATGATTTCCAGCACGCAATGCAGTTAGGTAATCTCAACAGCATAGGGGAAGCCATCAAGACTGCTCTTGGCGAAGCAATTGAATTGGAAATAACTACCTGGGTTGCGATGGCTGACCATAGTGAAGAGAAGCCATCCAGTGCCCACAATGTTGACCCCAGCCATGTTGACCCCAGCCATCGGATGCATACTCGGATCAATATTGTGAATGGAAAGATTGACAATCAAATTGGAAGTCGGTTTATTCGGGATAAAACATATGATGAATTACGAGAATTTCACCTCAATCAGGTCAAGCGAGGGCAAGCAATTATTCATCAAAATTTAGGAGCCTTGAAAGAGTTATTTGGCTTTCTGATGGATACTACAGCTTCAGATGTAAACGATGATCCAATGACAACAGAAACTGAAGAATTCCCCAGTACTGTTCCCTTTGCACAACAACCTGAAACCCCGTCGCCATCAGGATCCACCATCATATCCCCCCCCTTAGTGAGGATCTCAAATTCTTCATCTGCATTGGTTGAAGACGGGATTGCTCCTACTTCTGGTCGGTTATGGGGGGACTCGGTTGACTTAGGAGATATTCAACCGAAGCAATGGATGACTGAAAACAATCAGCCCTTGGAGGATCCATCTATTAGTTCTGATGCCCTTCCCCAAACTAGTTTAACGGTTGATCCTGAAATCATAGACTTTCCAGCAGAGCTATTTGATGATCCAAAAACCTTTCAAGAAAACGTCACCGACTCACAATTTACCAGTACCAGTTCGCTAACCTTTAAACCTGAAACTTTACCCATGCTTGAGGTTGGACTTTCTGATAATATACAGTTTTCAACCCTCTTTGGCTCGGATCCGCCCATTAAAACAGATGCAAACCCAACTGATTTAGCCACCCTTAACCTCCCACCAGTTCAAGCAGGTTCCCCTATGGAACTCAATAGAAACCCAGGGGAAACAATTGATGATCATCATAATTCCTTGAATTTAGATGAACTTAATTGGGACGAAATTTTTTTTGAACCCCCCCAAAAAACGTAATACCAAGAAATTAGGTTATCTAATGACGGGAAAAGTCACTGTGTGCCTTTTCGATGAATGATAAATATTGCTCAGTAAAAATATGAGAGTCAAACCGTTCGGCATTCATTCGGATGGCTTCAGGACTGAAATGGGCATAGTGACTTTCAAACTGTTCAACTGCTTCAACCAAAGCTTCAGTGGTTTGGGTAGGGAAGAATAAACCTGTTCCCCTAGCAGGATGACGACGAATGTCCACTACTGTTTCCAAAGCTCCACCATTACCATAGGCAATGACGGGAGTTCCACAAGCTTGGGCTTCAACCGGTGCAATGCCAAAATCTTCACAGGCTGCAAAAATAAATGCTTTAGTCCTACCCATATAGTCTTCCACAACTGAATTAGGCTGCCAACCCATAATTTGTACATTTGGTGCAGCCAGTTCTTGTAAGCGTTGTTGTTCAGGTCCACCACCAATCACAACTAGGGGTATCCCCAATTGATTAAATGCTTTCACAATCAGGTCTACTTTTTTGTAGCGTACCAGCCGAGAGACGGTCAGATAAAACTCATCTTTTCGAGGCTGTAGGGAAAATCGACTCACCTCTACCGGCGGATAAATTACATCAGCGGTGCGGCGATAACACCGCCAAATTCGATGAGCAGTGTGCCTAGAAATAGCAATAAAATGATCTACCCGATTGGATGAAACCACATCCCACTGCCGTAGCTGATGCAGAAAATAACGGGCTAACACCCCCGTACTAATGCGACTGATTTTGTTTTGACCGATGGAACTATGTTCTAAATACTCAAATGTTAAATCCCATGCATAACGCATAGGAGTGTAACAATAACAAATATGTAACTGATAAGGACTTGCTAAAACCCCTTTGGCTACCAGGTGGGAAGAGGACAATATTATGTCATACTGCCGTAGATCCAATTGTTCAATAGCTAAAGGTAATAGTGGTAAGTACTTTTGGACTCCATTTCGTGCAAAGGGAAATTTCTGTAAAAAAGTTGTTCCAATGGAGCGATTGTAAAGGTAGCTTTTAGGATTGTTCGACTCAAAATCAATTAAGGCATATAAGTCAGCATGAATATGCTTTAAAATTTCTTGTACGACTAATTCTGATCCTCCAGTAGCTTTAGGAGTCAGCCATTCATGAACGAGGGCATAAGTTGGAGACACGGGATTTATCAAATTAAGATTAATCTGGCTTAGGGTTTATCATACTCTTCTTAGGATTAACAATTTCCTGAATTTTAGAGTAACTTCCCCCAACTGCGTGGTTTAGATGGTGCACTGCTTGGTTAATTGTGAAGTGTTTATCTTGATTTACCAATTAAATTATTAAACTTAAACCCATGGGTATATCCGCCATTCAGCCTGCCCGTATCACTAGGGTCATCCCCCATTCCATTGCAGCAGATTTGGGGCTAGAGGAGGGGGATGCTATTTTTTCAATCAATGGTCAGCGACCAAGGGATTTAATTGACTATCAATACTTATGTGCTGAGGAAGAACTCACCATTGTTGTTGTGGATAAGGCAGGGCAAACCCATGAGGTTGAAATTGAAAAAGACTACGATAATGATCTGGGATTAGAGTTTGAAACGGCTTTATTTGATGGGTTGATTCAGTGTAATAATGGCTGTCCCTTTTGTTTTATTGACCAACAACCGCCGGGTAAACGGGGAACCCTCTACTTAAAAGATGATGACTATCGACTCAGTTTTTTGTATGGCAGTTATCTTACCCTAACAAATCTAACTGAACGGGAGTGGTTACGAATTGAACACATGAGATTATCTCCCCTTTATGTCTCAGTTCATGCCACAAACCCTGAAATTCGTGTCCGTCTGTTAAAAAATCCCAGAGCCGGGGTTCTCATGGATCAATTAAAGTGGTTTCAAGCACGACAACTACAAATCCATGGACAAGTGGTTCTATGTCCAGGGATTAATGATGGGATCCATTTGGAGCGTACTTTACTGGATTTATCCCAATTCTATAATCTAGAAAACCCAACCGTTGCTTCAATTGCAGTGGTTCCAGTTGGGCTGACCCAATTTCGTCCTGCTGAAGATGAGTTATGTCCTGTTACCCCTGAACAAGCAATGATTGTCATTCAACAAGTTCAATCTTTACAGGAACAATTTCGTCAACAATTGGGGACTACTTTAGTATGGTTAGCTGACGAATGGTTTTTAATTGCTCAACAGGAACTACCTGCCGCAAGCCACTATGAAGATTATCCCCAGATTGGAAATGGGGTTGGATCAATTCGCTTATTTCTGAAACAGTTCCAATCAGCTGCTCGTCAATTACCCCGTCAAACTGCTCAACCCCGTAGTGTAACTTGGGTGGTGGGTAATGCAGTAGAAAAGGCGTTTCAGCCAATTGTACATCGACTCAATCAAGTACAAGGATTATCCCTACAACTAGCTCCCCTTCAAAGTGAGTATTGGGGGCAATCCTTGACTGTCACTGGTTTATTAACTGGATATGACCTGATTCACGGGTTGCACGGAAGGGAATTGGGAGATAAAATCCTACTGCCGTCAGTCATGTTAAAACATGGCGAGGATCGTTTTTTGGATGACATGACCTTGTCGGAGGTGCAGTCTCAAGTCAACAAACCAATTCAAATTGTGGATGGTATTCCAATGTTAATCCAAGCATGTTTACAATGATAGTGCATTGGATTTAGATAGTTTTGGTCATTTAAGGTTATGAAACGCTTTCATTCTTTTATTGTTATTCTTCTCGCATTGGTAATTACCGTTGTAATTGGTTTGGGGACTCCTGCCCATGCTGCCCGTCAGTCCCCTGCAGTTTATACATCTGATCAACTAGATACGCTGCAAAAATATGCTGCCAATGTACAAGCATTGGGCGATCGCCTCCCTGAACTAGGAGCCTTGGTGGAAGCAGAAGATTGGATCCATGTTTCTAATTTTATCCGGGGTCCTTTTGGCGAGTTACGGGCACGGTTAAGTCGGGTAACTCGTAATTTGTTGGTGAAGGATCAGGAGCAAGCACGGCAAATTGCTAAAAAAGCAGCGGAAGCCTTAGAGTCTTTGGATCGTGCTGCCCAAGACAATAATGTTCAAGCTGCTGATGCCAATTATGCTGCTTTTCTAAAGCTTTACGATAATTTTTTTAGCCTGTTGCCTAAGTCTTAAAAACCAGTTTAGCCGTTTATTGTGCGGGAAGTAGATATGTTGGCAATGCCAAAAAAGTATTGAGTGCATCCTAGTTTTGAAATATGCCTTCACTCCCCAACCCCCTCTCCCAAAATGGGCAAGGGATTGGGATTTAGGGTGAGGGCAGGGAAGATGAGATGCCCCCAAGGATTGAGTATTAAATAAGGATGGGGGGCGCTAGTGCCCCCCATCCTTATTTCAATGAAAATTATTTCTTGGGAGCAATTAACATCATCATATTCCTCCCTTCTTTTTTAGGGGCTTGTTGTACTTCACCAAACTCCTGGAGGTCAGCTGCCATGCGATTCAACAACTCTTCAGCCAAATCACTATGTTGAATTTCTCGCCCGCGAAACATAATTGTCGCCTTAACCTTATCTCCAGACTTGAGAAATCGTTCTGCTTGATTGACCCGTACATGGTAATCATGATCCTCAATGGTATAGCGCATCTTTACTTCTTTTACATCAGCAGCATGCTGCTTCTTCTTTGCCTCCCGAGCCTTTTTCTCTTGTTCAAACTTAAATTTGCCATAATCCATAATCCGGCAAACTGGAGGATCGGCTTTATCACTGACTAATACTAAATCTAAGTCCTTTTGTTCAGCCAATTGTACGGCTTCGCGGGGGGAAAGGATGCCAAGTTGGGAGCCATCTATATCAATTACCCGGATTTTAGGGAACCGGATGCGTTCGTTGATTTGGGGCAGGTCGCGATTGGGTTTTTTCTCTATCACAGGTTACGAAGTTAACGCCAGAATTCGAATAAATTAAATGAATTTAAGTCCTACAGTTGAATGTCTATTCCCACTATTTTCCCCTAGGGAGAAACCATGGAAACGGTTCATATCACCCACGGTTTTGCTCAAGGGTAAAAACTATGGAAGACTGAATGAGCAGATGCTTTAGAATTTTAACATATTGCTTCCACTGGTGGAACATCGCTCCACTATTACCGAACCGCAAGAGTTATGGTGAACCACTGCCATGATCTTGGTAGATAAAGACAGTAGAGACCTAAATAAGGAAGGATAAAAACTGGTTGGAGGATTTGGGGGCAACGCCCTTAGAACCCTTCTTAAATCCTTACCTTTTTACCATCACTAAACTAATAAATTTTCCTAATTTTACCATAATTACTAGTGCAAGGGATGGGGACAGCATTTTTTTGGATCAGGGAATCATAAACTGGTCTTCCGTGTCGGTATTTCACCTTGGGGCTATGTAACAATATTAGTAACTCTAATTACGTTTGATGCTCAACTGTGAAACTGTCCAATTCCCCCTTCAAACCTTCTCTGCCAAATACCGAATTAACGCTTCCGAGCACAGCCTTTACGTTTGACTCCATCGATACTGCCCTAGCCGACTTGAAAGCTGGACGGTGTATTGTGGTTGTGGATGATGAAAATCGGGAAAACGAGGGAGACTTGGTTGGTGCCGCTCAATTTGCCACCCCAGACATGATTAATTTTATGGCAGTGGAGGCTCGGGGCTTAATTTGTTTGGCAATGACTGGCGATCGCCTTGATCAGTTGGACTTACCCTTAATGGTTACTAACAACACTGATAGTAATCAAACTGCATTTACAGTCAGTATTGATGCCGGAACCCATTTGGGGGTATCCACTGGCATTTCTGCCGAAGACCGTGCCCGTACCATTCAGGTTAGTCTGAATCCATCTACTACAGCAACTGATTTACGGCGTCCTGGTCATATTTTTCCCATTCGGGCACGGGAAGGGGGTGTATTAAAACGAGCCGGTCATACGGAGGCGGCGGTTGACTTAGCCCAACTGGCTGGTTTATATCCAGCCGGGGTAATTTGTGAAATTCAGAATCCTGATGGCTCTATGGCTCGACTTCCAGAATTAATTGAGTATGCCCATCATCATGGATTAAAGCTCATTAGTATTGCTGATTTAATCCAATATCGCCTCAGCCATGAACGGTTTGTCTACCGAGAAGCCATCGCTAAACTACCCAGTCAGTTTGGCAACTTTCAGCTTTATGGTTACCGCAATGGGTTAGACAATTCTGAACATCTGGCTATCGTGAAAGGGGAACCCGTTGATTTCCATCAACAAACAATTATGGTGCGGGTTCATTCTGAATGCTTAACAGGGGATGCATTAGGTTCATTGCGGTGTGATTGTCGATTGCAACTACAAGCAGCGATGAAAATGATTGAACATGCCGGACAGGGGGTCATTGTCTATCTTCGTCAAGAGGGTCGGGGAATTGGGTTATTGAATAAATTAAAGGCATACTCCCTACAAGATATGGGGTTGGATACGGTAGAGGCAAATGAACGATTAGGTTTCCCGGCTGACTTACGCAACTATGGGGTAGGAGCACAAATTTTGAATGACTTGGGGGTACAAAAAATTTGTTTGATTACTAATAATCCCCGTAAAATTGCTGGTTTGAGGGGTTATGGGCTGGAGGTGGTGGAACGGGTTCCCTTATTAACGGAGGCAACTTCATTTAATTCTGGTTATTTATCTACAAAAGTTGAAAAATTAGGACATCTGTTAAGGCTGCAAACCCATTTTCTCTCCCTTGGAATCCATTGGCAAGAGGTTAATCTTTCTGTTAGTCAACGGTATGAACGGCTACAGAAATTACGACAGTTAGTGAAAGCCCAAGATTTATTCTTACAGGAAGAGGTTCGTCCGGTGGCGATCGCCCTTTTTAATACACCCGCCCTCAGTGTTCAAATTGGGTTAGATCAAATCCATTCCCAACCCATTTATTGGTACCAACAACCCCATCACCCCTACGGAATTGGGATTCAGGATTTATTGATTCAATTGATGCAATGGAGCCAAATACAGAGCTTAGAATTTCTAATTTCCAGTGGTACCGATCCATTCAATACTTTACAAGGTGAAATTGAACGCTATCCCATCCCCTCTCCTGAATTAGACCAAACCTTGCAACACTTAAAACCCCAACGAATTTACACCTGGCACCGTTGAACCCGATGTATGAAATGACAATCAATAGTATAATAACAATCAATATTTTCAAAATACTTATTGTCATCGTCTAAAGAGGGCAGGGACAGGGGCATGACCATAGCAGCGCATCAGTTAGAGTTAAACAAAGAACTATTTAGGCTAGCCTGGTGGCTTGAACAACAATGGACACTGTTAAGTCAAATTCCCTTAAAAATCCAAGCTAATTTCCATCGTTCAGAATTATTGATTTTAGCTGAACACAAAAAAGAAGAAATTCCAGACTCACAAACAGTTTTTAACGTAATTGAGCAAACCATCCGCACCTTGCCCCCCATTGCCAATGTAATCGAGGCAATGTCCACTATCATTCCCGATACGGGAGCAACCGATCTAACAGTACGAATGTATTTACGGGTGGCAGGTGAACGACAGCCCTACCAGGTGCAAACCTTCACGGTTGATGTGGGTTCAACCCATGGGTTAGAGTCTGAACCACCCTCTAGCCCATTTCAATCACCGCCTAGACTGGATGATGAATCCCGTCCTATCCCCACCAATTCTCCCAGTGGGCTGGAAATGTTAGATGCATTCATGGCGGAAATAGATGATGGTATCATTCCTAGTTCTAATCAACAACCCTACGACCCTAATCTACCCTATCAGCCAAGCCATCATTCTGAAGACCAGATGTTTTTGGATGAATCGTTCTTGAATATAGATAGTCCAAATCTAGAACCTGAAAATGATACAGAGATTTCTCAGTTTTTTTCCATAGACTCCAACGCCAAAAGTTTACCCAAATCGGTGAAACAACCTGAACCGACTAGTCAGGTAATTGAACCGCCCAAGAGGGATGCGGTGCCCTCCGCCCCCCCAAGGTCCCCATCCCGGCGCAGATCATTTCCTTGGATTCCAGTTGGAGTTGGGGTAGCCATCGCTTCAGTGGCAGCCACCTACGTTGCAACTCGACCCTGTAGTTTTGGTGACTGCTCCATCATCCCTGATGCTCAGAAAATCCAAGGGAGAGTCATTGAGAAACTTAAATCTGTTAAATCACCCCGAGATATTATTCAGGCAAAAACCAACTTGGAACAAGCCATTAGCAAATTGCAGGAGATTCCCTTCTGGTCTAATGCCCACAACCCAGCCAGTCCCATTTTAGAAAAGTATCGACAACAATTGTCGGATATTGAACTGGTTGTACAAGCATTAAGTCAAGCTGGCGATGCGGCGAACAAAAGCCAAAATGCACCCCATCCCATTGAACACTGGCGTACCCTGAGTCAAATCTGGAAGGGAGCGATCGCCACATTAAAAAATATCCCCACCGACAGTCCAGTTTATCAGTATGCCCAATCTAAATTAAAAGACTATCAAGTCAACCAATCCATGATTGAACAACGGGTAGCATTGGAATTACTCTCTCAACAGCGACTTGAGCAAGGTAAAAAGACAGGGCAGGAGGCTGATATCCAATCCCAGACTTCTAAATCTGAAGACAGTCTACAATTAGCCCGTCAGAATTGGCAAGCAGCCATTGCGATTTTGTCTCAAATTCCTTCCCGCACGGCAGTCCATGGCGAAGCACAACAACTTCTAAAGACCTATCGACAAAAAATAAATGGTGAACCATCGGAACCCAATGCCACCCAAGATGGGGCAACTCTTCAAGGGGTTAATTATTCAATTGGTCAAGTTCAAAATCAATTAAATGATGCCTGTGCTGCAACTCCCCGAATGTGTACGTTTACTGCAACCACCGACTTAATTAACGTAAAATTAACGTCTGAGTTTAGTGGTTTGATTACAGCGAGTCGAAATGACTCCACCCGTCAGAATCAAGTCAAACAACAACTGGAAGGGTTGCAATCTAAATTGGAATCCATCAGTAACACTGTTAAAATTCCCATCTCTGTGTTTAATGCGGATAATTCTTTAATTGGCAATCATATTCCCCAACCTGTTTCACCTTCACCTTAAATGGAAATCGTTAAGTTCCCCATTCATTCACTCCTTGGTGTTCAAACTCTAGTTGGCAACAAAATTCCCTAATATGACCCATGATTCCCATACCCAGGATGACTTGGTTTTCTCCCAGAAGAAACCAAAAACCTTAAATGAAAAGGTGGATGGTTTTTTAAATTCCTTGGGGGATGTTCTAAATGACATCACCGCGTTGGAGGTCAACACGATGATTGTTGCCCGTATCAGTGGTTCTAAGTTCAACCCGTTGGCAGCCTACGAAGATATTTATGCCATCACAGAAGAATGGTTTGAAAAAAACCATATCGCTGAAGATTGTACTGGTGAGGTGCGGAGTAAGTGTCGTGAAAATTACTTAAAACTAAGACAAAATTTAGAACGGCATTATAAAGCGGTGATTCATGACCCTACTGCTACCCTGCCAGAACCGAATACTATGGATAAACTCGACGTAGTATTTGAGAATCCTGAGTTTTTAAGGGCTCTTCGTAAAATCCGAGAACAAAAAAGTGCATACGATAGTGACGACCCCAAATCAGCCGATATTGATTTAATCTATGCTCAAACAGTCATTCAATTGGATGGGGATGTAGTCAATCGTTTCCATGAGAAATTATTTGACGCTTCTTCAGACAAACGAGAATTAATATTAACCATTCATAGTCAAGGAGTAGCGACCGGGGAGGCTCAGTGGCGTGGACTGCTAAATTTTGTAGTGGACTTATTAAAAAAATTTCGTTTTAACCTTTTCTAGAGATGACTAGAACACAGTCCACCCTTAATGTTCAACTTCTGGCTAACTGTGTGGTTTCAAAAGATGGGCAATTTTGGTTTTATCTGGATCGAGAATTAGTGGAAGTGGGTTTAAAGTGTTGTCAACAAAACCAAACAATTTTCTTTTCAGATTCAATACTCACTCAACTTCGTCAAGCAGTTGTTTGGGATACTGGTGGTTTATCTGAACCCGATTCAAGTTTTAATGTCCAGTCTGGTTTAACCTTTTGTACCCATTTTGAAGACCGATTGGTATTGCGTACTGTGGTGTCCATGGATGGAGATGTACTCCATCAAATCGATCGCCAATTATTGCATACCTCCGATGACTGCCTAAAATTAAATCAAGTCCATCACTGGCTATTGACCCAGTTGACTGACAAGTTATGTGGGGATTTCCGTCGTTTTATCAATAAATTTACGGATTGGCTTGCCTTCCTTGTGTGCTGTCTCTCCTCAGTGTTGGCATTTAATTATTTTATTAAGTCATGGTATGTATTGGGGGTAACCATGCTCCTAGGAATACTAATACGACATTTAAGCCGTCAATCCCTAAGGCGATCGCTGCCAATCCTGCTTCGGTTTGGATTTAGTCATGTTCTATCTCCCAATCCCATCATCCAGTGGCTTAGCCAACAGGTTTTGGCGCGTCTGGCTTAGGGGAGGATCTACGGGGGATACCCCGTGACCTTAAGATATCAGCAACGGTAGCACAATACACTGGTAAGTTAAAGGTAGCCGGATTAACCGCCTCGTCATGAATGAAATGTCGGTGGTTCATACAGAACCGGTCCCACGGAGCCATTTCTAACCGTAATAGTTTAATTAAAAAATTAGCAAACCCCGCTGTGAGGGGGAGGCGAAACCAGATTGTTTTGTTGAAGTAAGTACAGACTTCTTCAATCAACTGGTCAGCGGTCTGAGGAGGATTACCCAGCACAAATTTACGCAACCCGGGGGCTTGGGGCGGATGATTGATGAAATAACCAACCACAGTGGCAATGTCTTGGGCATGAACTAAATGGAAACTGCTATCAATCCGAAACCATTTCGCTAAATTAATCCATCGGATTTCATCAGGTAGATGCTTAGAAATGTGTGAATAGGGTTTCTGACCATCACCACCAAAAACTAACGTGGGGAATAGGGCAGTAATGCGGTCTTGTAGGGGGTGCTGGCTTAAGTTTTGCAAGCAAAGACTTTTAGTACGCACATAATCCGTGCCAATCTCGGCAGCTTGGGGGAGAAGTTGGTTGGTTCGTCCTAAAATGCTTTCGGTTGAAAAGTAAATAATCTGTTGACAAATTGCTGGATTGAGACTGTCAATTAGGGTTTGAGTTTTAGTGACATTAATCTCGTAGGTTTCCGCTTCTCCCCCCCAAGCTGCCGCAGTTAAAATGACCATCTCCATGGTGAATAGAAGATTTTGATGGTCTTGAATTTGCTTCAAATCCCCTTGGATTAAATGGATTCGGGGGAGGTGGCTCACATCTAACCGGAACTTATCAGGATTGCGTACTAATAAAAATAATTCGTGATTTGTTTCATGAATTAATTGATCCACAATATAGTGACCAATACACCCACTTGCTCC
>CAIUCS010000055.1 GCA_903897715.1 uncultured Synechococcales cyanobacterium | reverse complement strand
GGATGGAAGTGATGCATGAGCGGAATGCGCACAATTTCCCCTTGGATTTGGCAGCGGGTGAGGTAGCGCCTGTGGCAATGGTTGCCCCTGCTATCCATGGTTAATTTGAATTGATGGGATGAATGACAAAAG
Organism: uncultured Synechococcales cyanobacterium; assembly: GCA_903897715.1. Lineage (GTDB taxonomy): Bacteria > Cyanobacteriota > Cyanobacteriia > CAIUCS01 > CAIUCS01 > CAIUCS01. The sequence goes on along the minus strand of CAIUCS010000055.1, from coordinate 14,911 downwards.
GTGTGGACAATGTCCACACCTTTTTTGTTGATTGAATTTTTTAGCCCTTGAATAAAATTGATAGGAGGACTATTCCTGATGATTCTATTCAAATCCAACATCGCTAACTATCCTAAATGCAAGGGATCAACATCGATGGTTAAATGCACTTGGGCGGGACAGCCATCACGGATAGCCCGCAGTTCATTCCACGGAAAATCAACCATAGTCCCAGTTCCGCCATCAATAGCCACCTTGAGCAATACGTGCCATCGATACACCCGCGCCACCCGATGGACGAATGCCGGAGCAGGACCTAACACTCCATAGGGAAGTGCATCAGCAGTGGAGTGTAGAATATGGGCTGCCTTTTCGGCCACTTCCTTCACCAGCCCATCGTCCACGCCCCCAAAACGTAACAGTACCAGATGTCCATAGGGGGGGTAATTTAGGGCACTGCGACATTGCAGTTCTTGTTGTCCGAAATTCTCATAGTCATACTGTTCAACAGCCTGGATAACAGAATGACCAGGATTATAGGTTTGTAAAATCACCCGACCTGGTTCGTGTCCACGACCCGCCCGCCCCGCCACCTGGATCAGGGTTTGGTAAGCCCGTTCGCTGGAACGGAAATCTCCTTGATGTAACAGCCCATCTGCAGCTACAATTGCCACTAATGTTACCTGTGGCAGATCAATACCCTTCGTAATCATCTGAGTGCCGATGAGTAAATCCACTTCTCCATGGGCAAATCGGGTTAATAGGGAACGGTGGGAACCCTTGGTACGAGTGGTATCACTATCAAATCGCAAGGTTCGTAATTCAGGAAATAACTGTTTTACTTCTTCCACAACCCGTTGTGTTCCGGCACCAAAGTGTTTCAGGTTGGGTGATCCACAACTAGGGCAGCGACTCGGTTGGAGTTGCCCATAATTGCAATAATGACAGCGAAGGACTGGGGTTGAATGGGTATGGGGCTGATGATAGGAAAGGGAAACATCACAATGGGGACAATCCAGTGCCGATCCACAGTCTCGACATAAAACACATGTGCTATGCCCCCGACGGGGGATGAATAAAATTCCTTGTTGATGGGTGGTGAGAAGGTTGGCAAGGGCGGTTTGCAAGCGACGACTAAATAGGGAGCGATTACCTTGGCGTAGTTCCTGTCTCATGTCCACTACTTCGATTGGGGGAAGGGGGCGGGAGTGGATACGGTGGGGAAGGGGAAGATAATGACGACCTAGAGTAAGGGCTTGGGTATGGGATAGCCAGGTTTCTAATGAAGGCGTGGCAGACCCTAAAATCAATGGACAATTGACCAGACTGGCTCTCCAATTGGCAACTGTACGAGCATGGTAACAGGGAGTAGGTTGGTCTTGCTTAAAGCTGTCATCATGTTCTTCATCTAGGATGATTAATCCTAGGTTGGGCAGTGGTGCAAAAACAGCAGAACGGGTGCCAATTACAATCACTCCACCCCCGTTGATTCCCACAGGATTTAGCATTTGCCGCCATGCATCATACCGTTCTCCATCAGATAGTCCACTGTGGTAGAGCAAAATTGAAACGCCCTGGTGAACAAACCGAGCCCGAAACCGATCAGTCAGTTGGGGAGTTAATCCAATTTCTGGGACCAAAACAATCACAGACCGGTGATGATTTAATTGGGTGGCGATCGCCCTCAAATAAATCTCTGTTTTTCCCGATCCCGTTACGCCATGCAATAGGACAACTCCATAACCTTCGATACTTTCTATTACAGAAAGAGCATCAGCTTGTTGAGCAGTAAGGGATGGAGGGACATCGGCTATGGGGACAGGATAGGGTTCCCCCCGAAAAACCTCCTGTTGATGTAAGTGAAGATACCCCTTTTGTATTAAAGCCTTTAAGACAGTCGCAGAAACATGGCACCGTTGTAACAATTGAGTTTGTTCCAACTCTCCACCTTGACGTTTCAGCACTTCTAATACTTCTTTTTGTCGATCACTGAGATGGGGAGGATCCACCGGGGCGGGAGCCAAACTAACCATAGATTTCACTTTGGGTTTCATCTGGGGTTGAGGACGCAGGAAACTCTCCACCCATCCCTTTTGGAGTAATTGTTTGAGACCCAGTCCGCCGTTGTTTACCTTTCCTTGCAGATAACGCCAGCTGTATTCACCCGATGGACTGCTACGAAGTAGGGCAAGGATTTGTTGAGCTGGGGTGGAAAGGTCTGCCTCTAAAGTTAAGTTGGTATTACTGGGGTATCCCTGACCATCTATGCTGACTTCAGGATGGTTAGTTTTTTTCTGGATGGAGGGCTGATGATGGGTCTGACTAAAACTACCTAACCGAATTCGTCGCTGGGTTCGCCCTAATAATCCCGGTGGCAAGGCGGTTCGCAATACCCGTATTAAAGGTGTCTGGTAATGATGGGCAACTCGTTCCAACAACTGCCAATAGAGAATGGGGAAAAAGCCCCTGCCAATTACTTCAGTAATCTGCCGTACTCGATCGCTATTGAGACCGGCAGGAAGTTGGGTAACCAAGCGTAAAGCAATACCACTGACCTGCTGGGAACCAAAGGGTACCCCAAGCATATCACCCGCCTGAACCTTAAAATCAGTTGGTGCCCAGTAGATATAAACATCCTGTTTGAGGGGGCAATCCACCAGCACCTCCCAATGACTCCCTGACTGACCCTCGACTACCTCTTCATCAGCATTAATGGAGTCGGTTAAGGCACTGGGAGGGAAACCACAGACCCCATTTACTAAACTGATGTCATCCGAAAATGGATTAGGAGCCATGGGAAGACCACTGGAAAAGAGGAAGATATATAGTTGACATATTCACCGGACTAACGCCGTGGTGATGTTAATTAGTGACAACCCCCACCATCAACTATTACCACTGTAATCGTAGCAAAAATCCTCGGCAAGAGACGGGGCTTCAGACTGAATTTTTGGTAAACTTTATAGATGTGTCACTCGGTGTCCACTATTTATTAATGGCTTCCGTCAGCGGCAGAAAAAATAACTGCTATTTATTTTATTTTTATTCTGTCGTTCAGTTTTTCAGGGTAGACCCCAATTTATGAATGAAGCTTCTCAGCAAAACTTTGCATTTTCCATAACCACTCCAATTTATTATGTTAACGACTTACCCCACATTGGTAGTGCCTATACCACAATGGCTGCAGATGTGTTAGCCAGGTTTCATCGGCTTCGGGGAGAGAAAGTTCTGTTGATGACTGGAACTGATGAGCATGGACAAAAGATTCAGCGGATTGCTGATGAATTGGGGCGATCGCCCCAACTTCATTGCGATCAGATTGTAGCTGGCTTCCAGTCCCTTTGGCATGCCCTTAATATTCACTATGATTGTTTTGTTCGTACTACCTCACCCCGGCATGAAGCCATTGTTAAAGAGTTTTTCCAACGAGTATGGAATCGGGGAGACATTTATCTGGGGCAACAACAAGGGTGGTATTGTGTATCCTGTGAAGAATTCAAAGATGAACGGGAATTACTTGCAGAAAAACGTTGCCCCCTCCATCCTAATAAAGTAGTTGAATGGCGAGATGAACAAAATTACTTTTTTCGTCTTTCCCAGTATCAGTTGCCATTACTCACGTTTTATGAAAATCATCCTGAATTTATTCAACCCTCCTATCGTCGCAATGAAGTTATCCGTTTCGTTCGTCAGGGGCTGCAAGATTTTTCCGTCTCACGAATCAATTTAGACTGGGGTTTCCCCATACCCAACGATCCTACGCATACTATTTATGTTTGGTTTGATGCTTTACTGAATTATATCACTGGCTCTGTCGCCTCTGATCAGGAACCTACCATCCATCATGCCCTTAATTATGGATGGCCGATTTCACTACACTTAATCGGCAAGGATATCCTGCGTTTCCACACCGTCTACTGGCCGGCAATGTTAATGTCTGCGGACATGCCTCTCCCTGGACAGATATTTGTCCATGGTTTTTTGACTAAGGATGGTCAGAAAATGAGTAAGAGTCTAGGAAACACTATTGATCCAGTGGCATTAGTTGGTCGATATGGTTCAGATGCAATTCGTTATTATTTCCTCAAAGAAATTGAATTTGGCAAGGACGGAGATTTTAGTGAAAGTCGATTCATCAATATTTTAAATGCCGACTTAGCCAATGATTTAGGGAATTTACTGAACCGAACCATTAAAATGGCTATAAAATACTGCGATCGCCGAGTACCTGACTTTTCTCCGTCCCGTATTTCTGATCAGCATCCCTTGTATTCTATTGCCGTCAATTTAGGTGACCAAGTTAGCCAAGCCTATACCCGCCTTGCATTTAGTCAGGCTTGCGAGTCTATTTTGACATTGATACGAGCTGGCAACAAGTATGTTGACGAACAAGCTCCATGGAGTTTGTATAAGCAAGGTGAAATTACAAAGCTGTATGAAGTGTTATATAGTGTCCTTGAGTCTGTTCGACTAGCTGGCTATTTATTGGCTCCCATTATTCCTACCGTCAGCAATGCCATTTATCAACAATTAGGCTTCAAGATAGACTTGAATGCTTCGGCATCAAACCTAACCACCGAATCACAAGAATTACCGGACTTTTCAATCCATGGAAGTTGGGGGGTATTACGTGCGGGTGATGAATTAGGTGAACCCTATTCTGTTTTTCCACGCTTGTCAGATTTAACACCCATTGATTCCAATCCTGAAACTGGGTCAATCCAATAAAATACCCAAAAAACTGAATGGTGGTGGAGAAACCCCTACTCCTTTTAACACGGATCTAGCTTCTTTTATGGAGTGATGAACCTTTCAACCAGGTAATTAAGAACTCACTTGGTACTTTTCTCCATGGCAGTGCTGGGGTCTTTCATATTGGCTATTTCACCAATAGCAATTTCATTCATCGTCGTCGATTCGGTCGCAGATCCGTCAGGGAATTGCCAATCCCTTGTAAAATACCTCGACCAATCAATCCAATCCCCCGTCCTACAACTTGGGTTAGTAAATAAACCATACCATTACCAACAAAAGAAAGACTTGCCTGCAATCCAGGGGCAATAGCATCTCGTATTTCTAAAACTAGGGTGAGTACATATCGAACATCTTTCAATTGGATTAATTCTGTTGTACGGGGAGCATAAATAGGATACCGTTTAATTCCAGAACCAGTAATTGTTAGCAACCAGAAGCAACTTTCAAAAATTGCCTTTGGCTCCCTAATATAGTATTCAATTCTATATTTCCAAGATAATTGGTTGCGAAACCGCTCAATTTCCCGAGTTGATAGAAGACGACGGTGATAGAAATTTTGTTTCATCACTTCAACGTTAGCAAAACAGTTGAGCAGGGGCTGAATCACTCCATTTGCCACCTGAATCACTAAATTTTGTAGGATCAGTTCTGCCCGTTCCGTTGCAATAGGATGACCAAAGGGATAACTTTCATGATCGACGGTCAAAGGGGTTTGGAATAGAAGGTGGGATAATAATTCTGTGACAAAGGGGATTCGTTCTAAGATGATACGTTCGATAACCAATCGTTCTCTTAATAATGTAGGGACAACTTCGATGGACTGAGTTTCCCGTGATAGGAGGCTTGTAGAAGGATAGAGGTAACCATCTATCTGTAGGGTATAGTATTTCCCAAAGAAGTCGCATAGGGTGTTATGCCATAGGTCTGTTAATATTTGCGTCCGCTTCAGAGGCAATTGAACGGATGATAACTGGGAAAACCTCAACTCCCCTAGCAGGTCTTCCAGTTTTCGCAGAATCAAATAAAATAATTCCTGACGTTTTTCAGGTCTGAGAATATCAATTTCCAGTGGAGATTCAGTTTGATTCAGTAGTCCACCTTCAATCTGAATCAACATGGTTTCCATCAACTGGGACTGGACTGTTTCCAGACTAACTGGTTTATCGAAACCAGTTGATAAACCAGAATGGGATTGTGTGAGAAAAGAACCTACCCCTGTGTTATGGGTTATTCCATCTAATTGGGAGTTCATCCATCCTCCCCCTAGTCTTGTAAAGGATTTCTTGGATTGCCTATTCTCCCGGGGGAGTATTTTTCTTGCCACCCACTGGGCTGCCTGCATTTCCCGTCGCCGTCCCAACAAAATGAATCGATCTAATTCACGGAGATGGGGGAGTTGTAATTGTTCCTCCAATCGAGCAATCCCTGCCTGGAATAGGTCTAACCCTTCTTGATTCCTGGACGGATCAGTGGACGAAAATTCAGGACTGATTTGTGTAATAGGGGATACGGTGGGTATGGAGATGGACTGGGGAGATTTAGACCAATCTGTATCCTCGGCAAGGATCTTATATAATAATTCGTGGAAGGATGCCAGAGACCCTCCCTTTTGGAAAAAACCAGCTACCCCCAATTGACGGATTGATTGAAGCAGTTCAGCCTCTCCCCAGGCAGTTACCAGTAAAATTCGTAAAAATGGATAACGGGAACGCACAGTCCGACAGAATTCCCACCCCGTCTCCCCAGTAGCATCAGCCCCAGTGAATGGATCCACAATCATCATATGGACTGCACTGGTCTCCAGCGGTGATTCAGTGGTTGGGGGTAAAAGGGTAGACAGTAATTCCAACCCCATTTCTCCAGTTTCAGCCTCTCCCACCACCTCAATATTTGGAAAGTTTAACAATCCTGTCTTCAACCCTATGCGAAAAATAGGATCCCTATCGATCAGGACGATTTTGACTGGGGTTGGGAAAGGTATCATTTAGTGTAATCAATGAGGAAGGAGAGTATTCCACCTTTGTAGCTGGTTGACTGACAAAAGTTGTACGCCCTCACCCCCAACCCCTCTCCCAGAGGGCGAGGGGAGCCGATCCACTCCTCCAGTTCCCTCTCCCATCGGGAGAGGGCTAGGGTGAGGGCTTTCGGGGTTTTGGCTGAGAAGTTTTGTCAGTCAATCAGCCTTTGTAGACTACGTGTATAGACTATGTAGCTGTTCACTGTTCAGTTACTTCATGACCAGTGTTGACGATTGCCTCTTGAATCGATACTGAAGACAGTTGAGAATCGATACCGACCACCTTCTTCCCCACATCAATGGTGACCTTGGCGTGGGCATCTAAGTTGAATAGAGCGCCACGGATGGTGTCAGCACATCCAACACACATTATGGTAGGCACTTGGAAATATCTGGTCATAATTGAGTGAGAATATCAGATAAATTAGATAATGATTATTAAGTATAAAGTTTAGTGCCATGGATATTACTGACATCAGACGTAATTTAGAAAAGACATTTTATCGCCTGGGTAAAACCCAGGACTATCTTTGACCTCCCCGCCCTAACCGCTAAAATTCACGATTTAGAACAAATTGCCGCTCAACCTCACTTTTGGGATGATCAAGTTGGAGCCCAAAAGATTTTGCGGGAATTGGATGACCTTAAATCCCATTTACACCAGTATGATCAATGGAAATGTATCTTGGATGATACTGGTGCAATTTTAGAATTGTTAGAGTTGGAATCTGATGAAGCCTTAGGTAAGGAAGCGATTCATAACTTACAGAGAATAGCCCACGAGTTAGACCGCTGGGAACTGCAACAATTGTTATCGGGTCCCTATGATGAAGAAGGTGCGGTTTTAACCATTAACTCAGGTGCCGGTGGCACCGATGCCCAAGACTGGGCACAAATGTTGATGCGTATGTATACCCGTTGGGCAGAAAATCAACAATATGCCGTACAGTTGGTGGAAATATCGGAAGGGGATGAAGCTGGAATCAAGTCAGTTAGTTTGGAAATTATGGGTCGGTATGCCTATGGTTACTTAAAAGCAGAGAAGGGAACCCATCGTTTAGTAAGAATCTCCCCTTTCAATGCCAATGGTAAACGTCAAACCAGCTTTGCCGGGGTTGAGGTGATGCCAATTTTAGATCATCAAGTAACGTTAGATATTCCTGATAAGGACTTGGAAATTACCACCTCTCGGTCTGGGGGTAAAGGGGGGCAAAATGTGAACAAAGTGGAAACTGCTGTACAAATTCGCCACGTTCCAACGGGACTGATGGTACGTTGTACGGAGGAACGGTCACAACTCCAAAATAAAGAAAAAGCCCTAGCTCGTTTAAAGTCTAAACTGTTGATCATTGCCCAGGAACAGAAGGCAAAAGAAATTGCTGATATTCGTGGTGACATGGTAGAAGCTGCTTGGGGCAATCAAATTCGTAATTATGTATTCCATCCCTATCAGTTGGTTAAGGACCTGCGAACCGGTGTTGAAACCACTGGAATACAGTCAGTTATGGATGGGGATTTAGAATTGTTTATTCAGTCGTACCTAAAGCAGGAAAATCAGTTAGTTACGGCGGACTCATAATGAACGGTTGCACCGCATTGGAAGGTGGGTATTTGAGAATAACTATTTACTGGGAAGTCGAGGCTTTATGAACAGAGAGATTATTATTGGGGATCGGGTGCGATTAATTCAACGTCCGCAGTACTTTAAAACTGCTGAACCAATGCCCATGCTACGCCCCCCTGATTTGGTTATCGTTGGTCAGGAGGGAATTGTGGTGGATCGTCGCCCTGGAGGATTCTGGGTAGTTCGGTTTGATAGTGGTACGGTTTTACTGGATAGTCACTATTTGGAATTAGTTGCCATGAATAGTGAACTTCTTTCTAAGGAAGAAATTTAGTCAATGCTAACTCCCTTAAAGGTTTGAGCCCGTTGCTTCCTAGCAGGAGGAGCTTGGTTAATCTGTTCTTGATGCTGACGGTGGGCATGAAAATGTCTCTGCCATAGTTCTGGTGCATCCAACGTTTCACCACCATGACGGGTAAGGCGAGGGCGAACCTTGCATAGGACAGGGGTGTTAATACAGGCACCCGCTATGATAACTTGACCTTTGGTAAGGGCTGGTAATTCCTGAAGAAGATCGCGTCCAGCGGCTTCAACCCCATGTTTTAAGCTTTCTTGATCCACAGGGTTGACAATCCTCATTAAGAATTGACTCATACATTGGGATAAAACATCAGAATCAAGTTTCCCGGGGCGCTGGGTGATTAACCCCATACCTAATCCAAATTTACGCCCTTCGCTAAGAATTGTTCGTAAAACTTGCTTGCACCGAGATGGTTCATGGGCTGGAGCAAATCGATGGGACTCTTCAATTAATACAAAGGTCGGATAAGGTAAATAATTTTCATCTTCAGAACTAAGGTTATTTTTTTGAGTATTCATCCGAGCATGGTATGTCTGCCGTAAAATTGCAGCACAGATGACTTGTTGTTCCTCTTGGCTGATTTCATTCATTTGTAATATGGTGACTTGACCAGGTTCTAATAGATCCCGTGGAGTCAAATGTTCGAACGGATGAAAATAAGGCGATCGCTCGAGTCTTTCTAGTTTCCACTCTAATGCAGGAGCTGAAGAACCAATTTTTTCATTCCCTTCTTGATCAATTTGGCGATCGGCTTCAAAGACGGCAGCAATCAAATCGGAAGTATTCCAACGATGGTGTCCTCCCTGATGTCGTTTTAAAATTACGAATGCTTTGTTCAAAATTGATTGCTGCCTATCACTCATTTCTGGCAACAACGTGAGGATATCATAGTAATCCAACGATGACATACGGATCCGAACTTGATCTGGGGTTAGAACTTTTACTTTTGCTGTATAACCATCTTGTTCATTGGCAAACGCTGGATGCCCGCGCATCTCAGTTAATGTACCATACTCCCCATGGGGGTCTAAAATAAGGACGGCAGCACGGTTGTGGGGTCTTAATAATTCTTCTACCAATACTCCTGCGGTGTATGATTTCCCCGAACCCGTCCCTGCTAAAATCGCCATATGGGTACTGACTAATTCCTTAACATCCAAAACCACTGAGACGGCTCCAGCATCCCTGAGAAGTAAGTCACCGATATGGGCAGAGCCAATGTCCCAGGGTTGTCGTTTATTGAGTATTTGTTGTAATAAGGTGTCTTCAGCCAAATAAACTTTTGCACCCGGTGTGGGTACATTTCTGGGGTTAACAAACCCTAGGGATGGATGGAAGTAACCAACGACATCTACGGTCACTTCATAGATTTCGGGATTAGCATAGGTAAAGCCAATGAGGGCAGCAATGGCTTGGGGATTAGTTTCAGTATCCGCAAAAAGGCGATCGGGAAGATGGTCTATGAGTCTACGGTCAGAGATTTTACCTAAAATCTTCAATGACGGTTGTTCCAATTCCTCTATTTCGTAGTAAACAAATTCGCCAATCCGTACATAACTGTTTTCCGAAGTAATGAATATATATTGATTCCCCCCTTCTCCGGGACCTTTTACTGTGCCCATCACAGTTTTTGTTGTCAGGTGGGAAGGCTGGGTATCCATGGAAATATGAATGAAAGACGGGACAGTGTTGGCAATGAATTTAAGCTTTAAGTCTAACTATGTATAAAACCTTAGTTTTCAGAAACTTGAATACCTTAATATAACAACGGTACATGGACCATTGGGCATCATTGCTATAATAGATCCGAAGATTAAAAGAAATTATCAATATTTCCCCTGCCTGTGGTTTTTAACCAATTCTGAGCTTCTATATAATTATTCGGCGCCAGACGAATGGCTTGTTTCCAGTATTCCGCAGCCTGATTAAACAGAATATCTCCCCTATCATTGTCCCCAGATTCCATGGCTTTTTCTCCCTGATAGTGATAGATTACTGCAATGTTATTGAGTGCCTGAGGCATACGAGGATTAAGTTCCAAGGCTTGATAGTAGTACTCTAGTGCTTTATCATGTTCCCCATTACTCGTGTGAATCAAGCCAATGTTATAAAGAATATAACTGCGATCGTTGGCATCTTCCTCCAGGTTCAATGCCTCCTGATAATTATCTAATGCTTCAGCATATTCTCCATCGGCTTGGGCAGACATACCATCCCGATAGTAAGCGAATGCTTCTTTAGATCGTTGGTTGGTGGGTAGGATCTTCAGAATAATATCCGCCATGACGGTAAAGCTTTTGTCTACAAAATTGTCGTTACGTTGAGTTCTGGGCATGGTAATAAAACCTAGTAAAAACGATATGTAGTTCAGTTTGTGGAATTATTTTAACACTTTAACGGCGGGTAAATCCGCCATTCCCCTTGTCTAACCCAACCTAAACGATGGGAGCAACTATGATCCGTAACTTGATGGATCAGCCCGTTAGTTCAAATCAGATGGCGTTGTTTTATCAAGAATTTCAACCAGTCCAGACTGACCATCTAGCCGCACCCATTGTCCATTTTCTAGCAACTCCATGGCATGATTAACATCCATCACTGCCGGTATTCCATATTCTCTAGCAACAATTGCTCCATGGGATAACCGCCCCCCCACTTCAGCAATTAAACCCCTTGCCCTGGCTAAAAGCGGTGCCCATCCTGAATCCGTATAGGGCACCACTAAAATGGTGTCATCTTCAAGATCGGTAAAGGGTTGAAACGATGGCATTAACCGGATCCGTCCTTCCACCAGTCCCGGACTTGCCCCAATCCCCTGTAATTGACTACGCCCCACCCCCTGATGCTGACTAGTCATAACCAAGTTGGGCTTGCCATAGACCAGCATAGGAGCAGAGAATTGCTGGTCATGGTGCCATCGACTTTTTCGTTCCTGAACCACAGACTGCATATCCAGCCCAATAGGCTGACCAGAGTTCACCACATGTCGAATTTCATCCCATTCTAAAAAGAAAATATCCCCTGGGTTATCAATCCATCCCAGGGATATCCATTGCTGCTCCAGTGCCACCACGTTCCATCGAAGGTGGGCTAATAATTGATTATACACTTCGGTCACTTGTCCTTTTAGATCCACCCGTCTTTGTAACGTATGGGAGGGACGAATGAATTGGGAGTTGGCATGGGAAAGAGGGGGGTTGATTAAAATCTGTAACCATAGCTGTTGGACAACTTGGGGGTCTTCGCTCCACGTCGGTACGGCAATATCAGTTCCCACTTCACTCAAATAACCATACTGTTGTAAAAATTGATTAAATTGTTTTACCACATCTTGCCCGAGTGATGTATGTTCTAGGGTGGCAAAAATGAGACTAGGAGTTAGTGTAGTGGTAGGAGAGGACAAAATCGAGTGTAATAAAGGACGTGCTTGTTCCGCTAACTGATTTAGGGAACGCAAGGCAGCAATTTCTGGACTTTTGCCATTATCCAAGAGGTGAACTGATTTTGGAGAAAGAGCTTGGCGGATAGCGACACTCAAAGGCACTAAAATACTAAAGTAGGTGATTGCAGTCAATGCCTGTAAGATTTTTTCCATGTGTTCACCAATCAACTGGGGGGATTGAGGATGAACCTCCCGGACATTTGTTTCAGTTAACTGCCGGAGCAAAGGAGCAAACTGTTGCCCATAGAGTCGCTTAAAATCAGATTCCAGACTTAACTCCCGACCACCCAACCGCAACAAACCTGGCACATTGACTAGGGTAGACCACAAAGGAGGCTTGCTAAATTTTGCTCCCCGTGTCAGAAATTCTAAACTTTCCGGGGGTAGCCCCATGCGTTGGAAGATTTCACCCAGTAATGAAGCATTAAAGTAGGCACGGGAAGAATGGAGAGTGGCCGTGGCTTCAAAATCTAAGCCCTGAGCTCGTTTTCCCAGTACAATAGTAAATATTTCCCCCCAAACTCCGCAAGTGAGGGGACGGTTAATGGACCATGTTAACGGACGAATAAACCCTGGAATTACTTCAGCTGCTATCTTACGGGTCCAAATGGGGAATAGGGTGGTAATCGGGCGTGATTGCAAAATCCATACTTGTTCTCCATCATAGGTCCATTCCACATCTTGGGGGATACCATGAAAACGAATCTCCAACTCCCGCACCAACCGAGCTACAGACTGGATTAAATGGTTGGGTACATCAGGGTGGGAGGGGGAAGATAGTATGGTAATAGCATCTGATGATGCCAAGGGTTCTGCTATGGAAATGCGATATTGTTCCGGGGTAACCTGTCCAGATACCACTCGACTGGCATCCCCAGGGAGGGCTTCGATAACCACATCCTCCCCATACCCCTTAATGGGATCTCGACTAAAGGCAACTCCCGAAAAAACCCCTAGGATTTGTTTTTGAATTAAAACTGCCATGCCTCCATCAGGTACACCCCGATCCCATCGATACTGTACTGCGTTCGGTTGAGTGTAGGATGCCAGACATTGGGTAATGGCTGATTGTAATGTAGGAGCATTGGTAATGTGGGGAATACTTGTATATTGTCCCGCAGCCGAAGATCCTAGGGCATCTTCACCAATGGCTGAAGAGCGAACTATTAAAGGATAATTGGGCCAGGGTTCCAGCACATTGAACAATACTTGAGGGTCATCCCCCGGCAAAAGTATCCATCCATGGGGCACTGGAAAACCCCAACGTTTTAGTTGGCAAAGGGTAGCCGCCTTTCCCCCCACTTTGTCGCCCCTTAACCGGCGATCAAGGGTTAGAAGGGCTCTATCACCGCGAAAAAATTGAAACATTGTTGATGAACCTCCTTGGTTGGCTTGCAAGGGTAAATCCAAGTCGTCGGGGATTTTATAATAAATCCAACCCATGATCCCTCCCAGTATTGTTGCGGCAACGACTCGATTCAATTCTAGGGGATGCAATAATAATGTTAAGAGAGGGAACAGGATTAATATAGCCACCTTTCCCTGCCGCCGTTCCCGGAAAATAGTGAAGCCAATCCCACCAATTAAAAAAGTAAACGCTGCCACCAGAGGGTCGTGTAACCCATATCCCCACGCTACATTCGTTGTACCCGCCCCCTTTCCCATCCAGTAACGACCCATCACCAATGCCATTAAGGCTAATAACTCCCAAACCGGATCATTAGGGAAGAAAAAGCGAGTCACCCAAACAGCAGTCAGACCCTTCAGTGCCTCCAGTCCAACTGCACCACATCCCAATAAAACCCCACCATGGTAAAAAGCAGCCGAAACACTGATGTTTCCAGTACCCACTTGTTGTAAACTTCGTCGTTGAACGGCTTGAAATAACCACTCAATTAGGGGCAACCCCCCCAAGATGGGACAGAGAATCAGGATACATAGAAGACCAATTACGGATGACACTGTGGATCTATGCCTTAAATTCCATTTGACATACTCACCGAGCTAAAGTAAGGGTAATTATTGACATTTTATCGAGATGGTCTGGCAAGCCAATCTTAGCTTCTCTCTATGTCCGTTTTAAGTCTCCCAATACCCTATGGCGACTTTTCTGTTTTGTAGACAAGTATTGTACTTGCTTGCATTCAGGGGTGGTCCTTCCATTGCCCTTGCTGCTTCCCCTGTTTCTGATCGCAACTCTTACAGGAATTTCAACCGTGTTATCTGTTTCGGAGTATCTTAAATCTTGGGGAGTCTATAACCATTAATATTTTAATACAAAGCCGTACTGGAAGGACAGAGTTTTAAACCCAATTTTTTGATAATCATGGGAAAAAGGTTGTATCTTAATGTATTCCTCTGGATAAAGCCTAAAGGGTTCTAACGTCAAACAGCGATCGCAGGCGCAGCTAATCGTACATTACACAACTGGATGGTGGACACCCAGACAATGGACTCCCATTATAACTTCTTATTCCCTAAAGGAAAGGGTATTAAACCCATTAATTTCTGGTAATATTCATGGCATAAAAAATCTATTGCATCACCGATGACGTATCCGACTGATATTGCCACACTTAGCCGTTGGATGGCAGCCGATTTTAGTAACCAGGCTCAAGCATTTGCTAATCCTCCTTTATATGCCCATATTCGAGTTTGTATACGCCCCTTACCCGTCAACTTCTTTGACAATGGGGTTAGTTTTTTTCTTGAACAGGCTTATGACTTCATATTAAATCAACCTTATCGAGTCAGGGTATTACATTTGTCAGTTCAAGGGGGAGGAATTACATT
>CAIUCS010000054.1 GCA_903897715.1 uncultured Synechococcales cyanobacterium | reverse complement strand
ATTAAAATCGCTAAAGCCCTGAGACGGTTACGTTCATTTTCATTACGAATCCGACGAGATAGATTCACCCCCCTGCCAAACGGGATTAGCACTAAGTAACGTCCTGGCATGGAGATCTTCCCCGTGAGGCGGGGACCTTTATTCCCAGTGGGCTCCTTCATAACCTGAACGAGTACTTTCTGTTGAGGAGTTAGTAATTCAGTAATCCCACCGGCAGAACGCTTTAACCGCACTGGACCGAGATCAGACACATGGATAAAGCCATTGCGATCGGAGTCACCAATATTTACGAAGGCTGCATCAATCCCAGGTACTACATTTTCTACGATACCTAGGTAAATATCACTAATTTGATGGGCACCTTTGGCAACAATTAATTCTTGGATTTGTTCTTCAGAAAATACAGCAGCTAATCGATGCTGTTCAGCAATAATAATTTGTTTCGGCATTCAATTTCCTCAAACTCAGGGGGGTTAAATCATAAACTATGAACAAAATTCTTCTGCTTAAACGGTATTGACTTTTACAAGGTATGACTGGATGTAATTACTTAAAAAAGTTTGGATAAGCCCTTGGCTTAAGCAACGATCAAAGCCCTGAACTATAAAATCAATAGTCGACTCGGAGGTGTGTTCAGACCAGAGGAGCTATGGAACAGATGTGTCTAGGAAAAAGCAGATTGACATTCCCCGCTCTGAAAAGACGGGGGTTCTGAAGAACACAAAGCCTTAGTAGACCTTCATTCTTAAATGCTGTGCCAAACAGCCCCTAGACAGTGCGGTAAAACCATTCTGCTTACTTTTACCTCTAATATTCGCCCCATTGGGGTCAACACAAGTAGCCAAATTATCAAGCCTGAAATCAATCGCCAAAGCACTATCTTTGACTGTTTCTACAGCTTCGTTTTCACCTTCAGAAACATGTACTCAACTTGAAAAATCGAGCATCATACTTTGGATGAATTCTCACTTCTTTGATTGTAGCTGGGTCAAGAGGTTCGGGAAAATTAATCGTAACTTCGCCAAATTCCTTTTAAGGCGTTGGACATCGGTACTGTGAACGTCCCATCTTTAACCTTAATTCGTGGAATTATCAGCATACAATAGCCCTGGGGCACATAGTGAGGAAGTCTCACATTCTGCTGATAGGTTCCAGATCGAACTGCTTTAATCAATCCATAGAAACTGCGAAACGTTCTATCTACTACCTTCAAGGTCTGCTGTGCGATGTCAGTATTGAGAATTTGATAGTTCTCATTGTCTTTGCACAGATGGTAAGCAGACTCAAGGAACGGAGATTCTCAGCTTGTCAGCATTATGCTGGATTCTGACGGGTAGACGGATCATCGCCAACCGCCCTAGTCAAGGTTTTGTAATGGCTCACACGTCCATTAAAGTCGGCTTACCCAGCCCCTATATCAAGCTTATCATTCTTATGCCCTCGAGGGCAGGGCTTGAATGCCGTTATTCTTGTTCAAGCAAATGAACTTTTGTGAAATCCTAAACCTTTTTCAATTAAATTGGAAAGGCATAACCATATTATAACACTTCCCCATCAGTTTTATCTACATATAATGGTTTCTGTATACCCAATGGCAACAGTGAAGATAAACCCCGACGGTGGATACTTAATTTTAATTTATCGAGTTTAATTTATCGAGCACTTAGACGATGGGACAATGGCAAAGATGAAATTCCTCTTTCTTCAATTTAAAGATTACCGTTTCCTCACAGTGGCAACCCTCTTGGGACTGATGTTGAGTATAGTACCAGTATTTTTAGCTGGGGTTTTTCCCGCTATTAGGGACAATAACAATCAACTATTGTCATTATGGCGATCGCCCCTCTTTGCTCATACAGTGAAAGTATCCCATGACGTTGCCGTTACCTTCCACATTGAACCAAACCATAACCCGCGTGTTGGCATTCCCGCTTTAACCTGGTTTCTTCTCACTCGTCAAGGGGGGATAACCATTCCCTACCGTCAATGTAACTGTAACGTAGAAGTTTACTCCTTACCCCGAACAACCTCCGCCCAACCCATTCTCCGTCCCCGTCTTTATGGACTGAATGTGGAAGGATATGGAGGGGTGCCAGCCGCCCGGATTATTTTCCCTCGGGTCGGGCGTTATGATATTGTCATCAGTGGTTCAGCCCGTCCCCCATCAACCTTTCAAAATTTCTCTATTTCTTATCCTGTACTTGTGACTGGAAGAGGTTAAATCAAAAACAGTTACATGACCATGGACACTATTTTAATACTCTGGAGTGGCGGCTTTGTATCGGGTATCCTCGCTGGGCTGCTGGGAATTGGGGGCGGGGTACTGTTGGTTCCCCTTATGATTGCCCTTGGCTTTCAACCCCTTCAGGCCATCGCCACCAGTAATGTTGCGATCGCCATCACTTCTTTTTCGGGGAGTCTACAAAACTGGCGCATGGGTAAGTTAGATTTTCGTCGAGTCATGGGGATGGGGTTACCCGCCTTATGCACTGCCCAACTAGGAGTTTGGTTGGCAAATCAATGGAACCGTCATCATCCCGTCATTTTGTTATTTGCGTTCGGAGTCCTATTAGTGGGTAATGTCTATTTACTTGGAATGGGAAAACAGCACCAACCCCCATCTAAGGTTAATAACTGGACTATAAATTTAGCCCGCATAGGTACTGGGGGGTTGGTTGGGATTGTATCGGGATTATTTGGAGTGGGTGGAGGGGCGATTATGGTTCCCCTGCAGATGGTTTGGCTTGGAGAAACCATTAAGGTGGCAGTACAAACCAGTTTGGGAGTCGTGGTAATGACTGGGGTATCAGCGGTTGTTGGTCATGGGTTAAATCATCATGTCCTGTTCATTCCTGGGGGATTACTAGGTTTTGGTGGGTTGGTCGGAGCACAATTTAGCACCAGGGTACTGCCCCGTTTACCAGATCCAGTGATTACCCTGGGATTTCGGTCATTACTGTTTATTTTGGCTGCCTATATGTTTTATAAAACATGGCAGACTCATCTGGCATTACCAGTGATAACTCCCACCGTCAACCGCTAAGAGGGGTCTGACGGGGGCTGCTCACATTCACCAATGAGAGTTCTTGTCTCCCAGGCTGTGCATCCACTAAGCCTCCACCAGCAGCAAACGGTTGTCCTACCGTCCGTTTAAGTAGGTTCAAACGTGCGTTTAATTCCTGTCTACACTGACTCCACCATTAGGGCAATCCTGAACTGAAATCAACAAGTCTTTAACCACTCTTTCCTCACCATTAAACCATTGGATGCTCGTGCTTCTGGCATCAACTTCTTGAGGGTGCTTGCCGCGTTTTACCCCTACTGCTGGCACTAGGTTCAAGTCTGGTACGACGTAACCAGTCTAATCTCTTCCCTGGAGCATAATTCCAGTGACGACGCAACAATTCTCCCCAGTGGTTTAAAGGTCGCCCCCTGTAGGAGTGTGCTGCAATCGGTACTGATACGTTAGTAGTATTATACTACTATACTATTTAGTGCCATGAGCTATAACAAAGGCTATAGATATCTATACTCCCTTACTATTCATGTAGTACTTGTCACAAGGTACCGCAAAAAGATAATTGATAAGGGGATCCTGGAAAGATTGCAAGAAATCGTTGCTAATACCTGTGAACAGTGGAGCAGCACACTGACTGATTTTAATGGGGAGTCCCACCACGTTCATCTGGTAGCAATCAGCAAGTAGCAATCAGCAAGTTAGTGCATAACTTAAAGACCGTTTCTAGTCGGTTGATTCGCAAAGAGTATAGTGATGATATCAACTAAATTATAGTACGCCAGTGTTGTGGACTAGATCCTATTGCGTTGCCAGTTGTGGCGGCGTTACTATGGTTCAGGTCAAACAATAGGTTGAAAATCAACGTGAAATCGCAGACGAATGGTTCCCTCGTCCCCCATCCCTTCGGTGTTGAGGTCTACGATTGTCAATTTACTCAGGGGCGGGACTCCTCCCTCACCACCAACCGAGCAGTCTAGGGGAGTACCCCGCAGGTTAGATGGACACAGCAGCAAGGGTTAGTAACCCCTAGCTTGGACTATATCAATGAAGCCTACCTCTACAAATATGAATGATTACCCCCAACCTGTGCTAAAAAATAAAGTAAAGTAAAGTATTGAATCTTTCCATCCCGTTGTTTATCCACCAGCGATCCCATCCATGACGGCACCTTCAGAACTAGAAGTGACGACTCAACCATTGAAAGACGACCCTGAATCCGGTCAGGTGTTGGTGATTGAGCCACCAAACGCCCCATTGGAAGACGGGGGTGATTCTCCTGCATCAGATGATGAAATCCCTGACGATATAGAGATGTCCTTATTTGACCATTTAGAGGAATTACGTCAACGGATTTTCTACGCACTGATTGCAGTGATTATTGGTATTATTGGTTGCTTTGCCTTTGTTAGACCTATCGTAGAGGTTTTAGAAAAACCTGCCGGTCCAGTTAAATTTATCCAACTTTCCCCAGGTGAATTTTTCTTTCTATCCATCAAGGTTGCTGGATATACTGGTGTTCTCCTTTCCAGCCCATTAATTATTTATCAAGTGATTCAATTTATTTTGCCGGGATTGACCCGACGGGAACGGCGATTTCTTGGTCCAATTGTGTTAGGTTCCAGTGTTTTATTTTTTATCGGTCTAGCCTTTGCTTACTTCGCATTAATCCCCGCTGCATTGAATTTTTTTGTTACCTATGGTGCGGATGTGGTGGAACAGTTATGGTCAATTGAGCGTTATTTCGATTTTGTTTTACTATTACTCTTTGGCACCGGGCTGGCATTTCAAATCCCAGTTATCCAATTTCTACTGGGGGTTCTGGGCATTGTTTCCTCATCTCAGATGTTTGCCAGTTGGCGATTTGTAGTGTTGGGTGCTGCTATTTTGGGTGCCATCCTCACTCCTTCTACGGATCCACTAACCCAAAGTTTACTGGGAGGAGCGGTATTATTCTTATATTTTGGTGGCATTGGAATGGTGCGGTTGATTGGGCGTTAAAATCAGGGGTTGTTGGTCTGTCATAATTCGTCCCGATTCAACGGTAACAACCTGGGAGTGGCGGAGCCAATGTGCATCAAATGCTCCCAAGTGGGTGGTGGTGATCAGGGTTTGAAACCTATCTTGTATGGCTTCTAGCAACTGATTCTGTCGTTTTAAGTCTAGTTCTGCTAAAACATCATCCAGTAGTAATAGGGGTGAGTCTCTAACGATTTGTTCAATCAGTTCCAATTCCGCAAGTTTAAGTGCTAGTACTAATGTACGCTGCTGTCCCTGGGAACCATATTGCCGCGCTGGGGTGTTGTTGATGGTGAATTCTATATCATCCCGATGGGGACCCACTAAACTAGTGTGTTGATGGTATTCTGCCATCATTCTTTCTTCAATTTTGACTAAAAATGCCTGTTGCCATGCTTCAAGATGGTCTGTCTCTGATTTGACATTGGGTAGGTATCGAATTTCCAAGGTTTCCCTACATCCACTGATTAATTGGTGCCAGGCGATCGCCAACGGGCTCAGTCTTGCCAGGGCGCGCGAGCGTCTTCGAATCACTCGAATTCCAGTGGCGGTTAACTGTGCGTCCCAGAGGGCTAGTTCTTCTTGGCTGGGACGGGTGGAGTTGGCATGGTGGCTTTTTAGTAATGCATTGCGCTGACGAAGGACTTGTTGATATTGCTGCCATATATGGGCATAGAGTGGTTCTAGTTGGGTTAGTAAACGGTCTAACCACTGACGACGTTGCTCTGGTCCTCCCCGCACCAGTTCCAGGTCTGTGCTTGAAAACCGCACTGTGTTTAATAGCCCAAGGAGGTCTAAATAACGACGCTGGGTTTGTCCGTTGAGTATAACCGTACGGCGACCATTCCTACGCAAAGTTAATCCAAGCTCCATGGTTCCCATTTGCCGCTCTAAAATGCCATGGATCTGTCCGGTTGTTTCCCCATTGAGCACCAGATCCCCATCGCGGTTGGTGCGGTGAGATTGTAAAGTAGATAGCAGTTCTACCGCTTCTAGTAGATTTGTTTTTCCCTGGGCATTATCCCCCACAATGATAGTTTTAGCGGCTGATAAATGAAGGCACTGTTGGTCATAATTGCGAAACTGCCGTAAGGATAGGGACTTTAAATACACTGGATGCAAATCCTTAGGGTTGCCTGTTAGTCACAGAGTGATCCATGGGACGGATGGAGGTTCCCTTTTCCCATAGGTATTGTTTAATTTCCCCAACAGTCAATTGACCATAGTGGAGTAAGGATGCCAACAGGGCAGCTTCAGCCCTACCGGTGGTTAATACCTCATGAATATGGTGACAGTTGCCGGCACCACCGGATGCAATGATGGGGATCTGCACCTGTTGGGCAATGGTGCGGGTTAATTCAATATCATAACCGGCTTGGGTACCGTCGCTATCCATGGAGGTGACCAGCAACTCCCCCGCTCCCCGTTGCTCTAATTCCTTCGCCCAAGCAACGGCGTCCAGACCCGTATTCTCTCGCCCACCCCGAATGTAAACATCCCATCCAGGCTGATGGAGGGATTGACGGCGACGGGCATCAATGGCGACTACAATACACTGGTTACCAAAGCGGTCGCTGGCTCGGTTAATGAAATCGGGATTCCGCACCGCTGCCGAATTAATACTAACCTTGTCAGCACCGGCTCGGAGTAGTTCTTTAATTGCTGCCAAGGATTGAATTCCTCCCCCTACAGTCAGGGGGATAAAGACCTGTTCCGCCGTTTGATAAACCACATCCAAAATAATATTACGGTCTTCATGGGTAGCAGTAATATCCAGAAAAACCAGTTCATCCGCTCCGGCAAGATGATAGGCTTGGGCTAATTCTACCGGGTCTCCGGCATCCCTGAGGTCTACAAAGTTTATGCCTTTTACAACTCGTCCAGCCTTCACATCCAGACAGGGTAATATTCGTTTGGCTAACATGGCTGTCTGTTTGCTCTATAACAATATGGTGATGCGGTGCATCCTAATTTTGCAGTCCTCACCCTAAATCCGGTTAGGGGATAAGGGCAAACATGGAAAATTAGGATACTCTCATGGTGATCTGGTTAACTGGGTTTGTCCTTCCCTAATAACGTCGAGATCTACTCCTCTGTTTTTTAGTCAGGTTGCCCCCCACCCTGATTATGCCCTTCCTGTCACCTTAGGAAACAAAGCGACTAAGATTGGCAACGGAAGGAAATAAAGCCGCTGCACTGCCGATGGAAAATTCAGCCAGGCTGCCTAGGGCAGTATTCAGTAATCGCACAGGGGGAATATCATCTTTTACTAAATCCCAAAGCCGTTGAACTTCCTCAGTGTGAAGGCGATCGCCTTCAGTCAGAGCCATCAACAACAAATGACGCAAGTAGCCGCCCTCTTCAGAAAAAAGATGTTGTAATCCTAATTGAGCAGTAGGAAACCAATCAAAGGACTCATCAGAACGAGCAATGGTAACTAGGTTCTCTAATCGCTGCCATTGGAATTGTCCATCCTTAAACAATACCTCCAATAGCCGTTTTCGCAATTCTGGGGTTTCACCCTGTAGTAACCGACGTGCCACGTAGGGATAGGCAACCTCCACAATCTTAAATTCGGGATTAACACTCAGTGCCAACCCTTCTTGAGTGACTAAAGAACGGATGATCAAGGCAAATTTAGCTGGAATACGGAAAGGATAATCAAACATCAGGTCAGAGAAGCGATCGGTGATGGTCTTAAAATTAAAATCCCTTACGCTTTCACCCATAATATCCCCCAACACTGATTCTAGGGCGGGAATAATCGGCATAATATCAGTGTGTTCAGCCAAAAAACCCAACTTCATAAAGTCAGTTGCCAGGGATTGATAATCCTTATTAATTAAGTGGATTACAGAATCCACCAGTCCATGTTTTGCACACTCGTCCAGTTGATCCATCATGCCAAAGTCGATGTAAGCCAGCCGTCCATCGGGCATTGCAAATAAGTTGCCCGGATGGGGATCGGCATGGAAAAAACCAAACTCCAGTAATTGCTGTAAACCAGCCACCACGGCTGTGTGAATCAACTTATCCCTATCCAGGTGATACGCCTCACAAAATTCAGTTCCAGTGAGTTTACATCCATTAATCCACTCCAAGGTTAAAACCCGACGATTCGTATATCTCCAAAATATACTGGGCACCTTAACCAAGGAGTTATCCCTAAAGTTATGGGCAAATTGTTCAGCGTTACGACCTTCATGTAAATAATCAATTTCTTCAAACAACTTATACCCAAACTCATCAACAATGAGAGTGAGATCATGACCTAGATTAAGGGGAAGCCAAACACCCAACCACTTTGCAGCCCAGCGCATTAAAAATAAATCTAACGTGAGAGCAGCGAGTAAATTGGGTCGCTGCACCTTGACAGCCACCTCCTCACCAGTGTGTAAAACGGCACGATAAACCTGACCTAGACTTGCCGCCGCCACTGGTTGGGGAGATATGTGGCGGTATGCCTCCTCTACCCTACGCCCAAGTTCTGTTTCAATGGTTGCCAGTGCAGTTGCATGATCAAATGGAGGGAGTTGATCTTGCAATTTAATTAATTCTTCAAGAAAATCAGCCCTTACCAGGTCAGGGCGGGTTGATAATGCTTGACCCACCTTGATAAACGTTGAACCTAATTCTGTCAATGTTTGCCGTAATTCTACAGCCCGTCGGGGCATTCGTTCATTCTCTCTTCCTTGCCACCGGTCCCATGTCAACGCCAGAACAAAACGACCCAAACGCCATACAATTTGAATAGAACGTCCCACAGTCAGCCATGGACGAAATAAATAGTATTCGGCAATGATGGCTGGATCATAAGACTTTAGTTGCTCAAGGGGATGCTGAGACACCACACATTCATCCTAATTATCGAGATTTGATAAAACTTAACAAATAAATTTTAAGCAGATTGGAGGAAAACTAACCGCATACCTAACGGTTTATTTACCAAACTTAATAAATATCAATAAAGTCTGATTTCATCCTATCAAATTATTTGCTTCCTGCCATCACTGACCTCTATTTAAATGTGCATCCCTGGGGTGAGACCACTCCCGTGGTTGTTATAAATTTTTACCTCATGATGTTGTTGCTGCCCTAGATTTTGGGCATACCAGTGGGAATAGCAGTGGAGAACTTGATTAGACAATGAGTGGGGCAGGTGAAGGTCACATCAATTGGGATGGTTGGTTTTCTAATGCTTTACTCCGTCAATTCGGATCCAACTAATCTCCCACTTAGCTGATCAATCCTGGAAACAAAGCGAGTATGCGTCAATGACCTATAACTTACGAATTGCTGATATTCCTGAAACAGAACGCCCCCGGGAACGTCTGCTGTCCCTTGGGACTAAAGCATTGAGTAATGCCGAATTATTAGCCCTATTAATTGGAACTGGGCAGGGGCATGGCAAGTTATCTGCAATTGGACTGGGACAGCATATCTTACAGCAATTAAGTGAAAGTCAACGGGAGCCCTTAGAGGTGTTAAGGGATATTCACCCCCAGGAGTTGAAGAAAATCCATGGAATTGGTGATGCTAAGGCTGCTACCATTTTGGCTGGGATTGAATTGGGTAAACGAGCCTACCAAAGCCGTCCCGTTGAACGAACCCCCATTGATAGCCCAAAGGCAGCCGCAGATGCTTTGAGTCACCATCTCATGTGGGAGCAACAGGAGAAGTTTGCCGTTTTAATGCTAGATGTGAAAAATCGTTTAATTGGAACCCAAGTCATTACGGTTGGCAGTGCAATCGAAACCCTAGCTCCCCCACGGGAAATTTTCCGGGAGGTCATTCGCCAAGGAGCAACTCGTGCCATTGTTGCCCATAATCATCCATCCGGAAGCTTAGACCCCAGTTCAGAAGATTTACAACTGACTCGTCAATTGTTAGGGGGTGCCCAATTCTTACAAATTCCCTTACTGGATCATTTAATTCTAGGACATGGAGGTTTTTCCAGCTTACGCCAAACGACGTCACTGTGGAATGAATGTCCCCAATCTGATTAATATAAGGGGGCTACCCATATTCTTCCCATTGACAAGGAATGGAAATGGCTTGTTTTAATAATCCATGGTAGTGGCGATCGCTGATTACATAAGCTCCGAATCGGGCAAGGTGGGGGTTCATCATTTGGGCATCAAATAGCATAAACTTTTTTTGCCGTAAATGTTCCACTAACTTTACCAATGCCACCTTCGATCCATCTGGGATTCGGTAAAACATGGATTCACCAATAAATGCCCCCCCAATAACCAGCCCCAGAACACCACCCGCTAGTTCATCCCCTTGCCAGGTTTCAAAACTATAGGCGATTCCTGCTTGATGTAATGTTTGGTAGATTTGCTGTAGTTCAGTAGAAATCCAGGTAGTTTCCCGACTGGCACATCCCTCAACCACTGCTGTAAATCCAGCATTTACTTTAATCTGAAACCGTTCTTGGTTCAAAATTCGTTGCAATGAACGGGGATATTTGAACCGGGCATCCAGGGGAATTAAGGTTCTTTGTCGGCTGCTGAACCATCCAAGATTCTGTCCATGTTCATCCGCCATTAAAAAATAGCCCTGACTATAGGCGTTTATGATTTCATTCACACTCCATTGGATGGGATCAATTTTCATGAATTAGCAATTCAACAATGAATTTTTTATTCTTCCAAGATATTCTGATTAACAATGCGGGGGCTGGTTGACTGACAAAAGTTGTACGCCCTCACCCCAACCCCTCTCCCAGAGAGGGAGGGGAGCCGATCCACCCCTCCGGTTCCCTCTCCCATCGAGACAGGGCTAGGGTGAGGGCTTTCGAGGTTCTGGCTGAGAAGTTTTGTCAGTCAATCAGATGCGGGGGTGATGTACATTGGTATGACCGAGGCGTTTAGCATTGGAAATGCTAAGGATCAGATGGAGATCAATTACTTCGATGCAATGAGAACGATTCAGTCTGGGTTATCCGCCATGGGGACAGTCAAATCAGAACTCATCATTAACACCTCTTCATTGGTCAGACAGATTTCATCCCCCTTTTTTGCTACTTACAGTGCCACCAAACACGCTTTACTATACCCAAGGTTTACCTATGAAGTGTCACCCTTTTGGCATTGATGTCTGCATGGTAAAAATTGGTTCATTTCGTTCAGGGCTTTTGGGAGGGGGAAAAGCACCAGATCATAATGATCTACTCGCCAGCTATGACCAACTAGCAAATATTCCTTTATCAATGATAGAGTACTTTGGTAAGTTCTTGGAAAGTAAAGAAGCACCTAATCCTCAATTAGTCCTTGATGCCTACTTGGCGCTAGCGGAAATGTCCGTTGGCTAACGTCCAACCCCCAT
>CAIUCS010000053.1 GCA_903897715.1 uncultured Synechococcales cyanobacterium | reverse complement strand
TGGGATCAACGATATGGGCAAACTGAATACGTTTATGGAAAAAAGCCCAATGATTTTTTAAAATCCGTTGTTCATGAAATCCCTAAAGGCAGGGTTTTATGTTTAGCTGATGGAGAGGGGAGAAATGGGGTATTTTTAGCCGTTCAAGGATGTAACGTCACTTCAGTGGATCAATCGTCGGTAGGCTTACATAAGGCATTGAAATTAGCGGCAGACCATGGCGTAGTTCTAGAAACAGTGGTTGTTGATTTAGCTGAATTTATTATTCAACCCAACCATTGGGATGGTATTGTTTCTATTTTTTGTCATTTACCGCCTGTAGTTCGGGGGTATATCCATCAACAGGTGGTTTCAGGGTTGAAGGTAGGCGGGGTATTTGTATTAGAAGCCTATACTCCCCAACAACTTCAGTATCAAACTGGTGGTCCTCCCACTGCGGAATTAACCATGGAACTCCAAACTTTGCAACAAGAATTGTCAGGGTTGGAGTTCAAGCATGGGGTTGAACTAGAAAGAGAAATTCAGGAAGGTTTTCTCCACCAAGGACGCAGTGCGGTGGTGCAACTGCTTGGATTTAAAAAATAAGTTATCGTTAAGGACAATACAATTCCCGGATCCATGACCCTACCAGTTTCCATTACCAACAATCCGTTGAATTTACCCTCCCATTCCCAATCTGGACAGCATCCAACCGCTCCGCCTGTTGAGTCAACTCAAGAAACAATCCGGATTCGGGGTGCGCGTCAACATAATCTGCAAAACATCGATTTAGAAATTCCCCGAAATCAGTTCATCGTCTTTACCGGGGTATCAGGTTCGGGAAAATCATCCCTGGCATTTGATACTATTTTTGCGGAAGGACAAAGACGGTATGTAGAATCTCTCAGTGCCTATGCCCGACAATTCTTGGGTCAAGTTGACAAGCCCGATGTTGATACAATTGAGGGGTTAAGTCCTGCTATTTCCATTGATCAAAAGTCTACTTCCCACAATCCTCGTTCAACGGTAGGTACCGTCACAGAAATATATGACTACCTGCGGTTGCTATTTGGACGGGCGGGGGAACCCCATTGTCCCCATTGCCATCGCTCCATTATTCCCCAAACCATTGATCAAATGGTGGATCGAATTATGGGATTGCCTGAACGCAGTCGGTTTCAGATTTTAGCTCCAGTGGTCAGGGGTAAAAAAGGAACCCATAAAAAATTGCTGAATGGTCTAGCAGCGGAGGGGTTTGTCAGGGTTCGGGTCAATGGAGAAGTTCGGGAGCTGGGTGATTCCATTGAATTGAATAAAAATCAGGTGCATCATATTGAGATTGTGGTAGACCGCTTGGTTAAAAAAGAAGGACTGGAAGAACGGTTAGTAGATTCTCTTACCACCTGTTTAAGACGTTCAGAAGGTATGGCAGTGATCGAAATTATGGAAGCTGAACAACCCACTTCCACTGAACAATCGAAACCGAGGGCGATCGCCATTGAATCTGCCACCACTACTCTAATTTCCTGGTCAGACCATTTATCCAACACTGTATCAAAAGCTGCTGAATCCCCTAACGATTATGCCAGCCCATCCCATCATATCTCCCCCATTCCTTCCCCAAAGGAACTAATCTTTTCTGAAAACTTTGCCTGTCCGGTTCATGGCGCGGTAATGGATGAATTATCACCCCGTTTATTTTCCTTTAATTCCCCCTATGGAGCCTGTCCCGAATGCCATGGGCTGGGGAGTTTACGCACCTTTTCCCCAGAACTGCTAGTACCCGATCCAAGCCTACCCGTCTATGCCGCCATCGCCCCCTGGGCTGATAAAGACACCAGTTATTTTTTATCCTTACTCTACAGTGTTGGCAAAGCGTATCACTTCGATATTCATCACCCCTGGAATCAACTTACCCCAGAGCAACACCACATCCTCCTTCATGGTGCCGAGGATCCAATCTTTATTGAAACTGACTCCCGTTACAGTCAAAATCAGGGGTATTTCAAGCGGTTTGAAGGAGTGGTATTGATGCTCCAAAAGCAATACGATGAGGGGTCAGATACTGTTAAACATAAACTGGAATCCTACTTAATTCATCAATCCTGTCCTATTTGCCACGGTCTGCGCCTGAAACCAGAGTCCTTAGCCGTTCGTTTAGGACCTTATCGGATTACTGATTTCACCAGGGTTTCCATTCAGGATTGCTTAGGGAAAATAAATACTTTAAGCGGGCAAAGTACACCGGAGAAGATGGCTACCTCCCCCCTATTATCAAACCGGCAACTACAAATTGCCGACCTGGTACTAAAAGAAATCCGAGCTCGGTTACACTTTTTATTAGATGTTGGCTTAGATTATTTAACCTTAGACCGTACTGCAATGACCCTATCTGGGGGTGAAGCACAGCGCATCCGATTAGCCACGCAGATTGGTGCCGGTCTGACGGGTGTACTCTATGTCCTAGATGAACCCAGTATTGGTTTACATCAGCGGGATAATACACGACTGCTCAATACCCTGACCCGACTTCGAGACTTAGGCAACACCCTAATTGTGGTAGAACACGATGAAGAAACTATCCGTGCCGCCGATCATTTAGTTGATATTGGACCTGGAGCCGGGGTGCATGGAGGCAGAATTATTGCTCAAGGGGATTTAAATGATCTCCTACAAGCCCCAGAGTCCCTAACTGGAGCTTATCTTTCCCGTCGCAAACGAATTATCACACCCCTACTACGAAGACCAGGTAATGGGTTGAAACTGAGTATTAAAGGCGCACATCGAAATAACCTCAAAAATATAGAGGTGGATATTCCTTTAGGTCAATTAGTTTGTGTCACTGGCGTTTCGGGTTCGGGTAAGTCTACGTTGATTAATGAATTACTGTACCCAGCGATACAACATCATTTTGGTCATAAGGTTCCATTTCCCTCTCAATTAATAGCGGTAGAAGGCTTAAACCATCTGGATAAGGCAATTGTCATCGATCAATCCCCCATTGGTCGTACTCCACGTTCCAACCCCGCCACCTACACAGGAACCTTCGACATCATTCGCCAGATGTTTGCGGAGACGGTGGAAGCAAAAGCCAAAGGTTATAAAGCAGGACAGTTTTCCTTTAACGTCAAAGGGGGGCGTTGTGAAGCCTGTGGCGGGCAGGGGGTGAATGTGATTGAAATGAATTTTTTACCTGATGTTTATGTCCAATGCGAAGTTTGCAAAGGGTCTCGTTATCATCGTGAGACGTTACACGTAAAGTATAAAGGGCAGTCAATTGCTGACGTATTGAATATGACTGTGGAGGAAGCCACTGAATTCTGTCGTAATATTCCCCAGGCGGTGGTTCGATTGCAAACCCTAGTGGATGTTGGTTTGGGTTATATGCGTCTAGGCCAAACTGCCCCTACCTTATCTGGCGGGGAAGCCCAGCGAGTGAAGTTGGCAACTGAATTATCCCGACGGGCAACTGGTAAAACCCTTTACCTAATTGATGAACCTACCACTGGGTTGTCATTTTACGATGTTCATAAGCTATTGGATGTGGTGCAACGCTTGGTGGATAAGGGGAATTCGGTTTTGATGATTGAACATAATCTGGATGTGATCCGATGCGCTGATTGGGTGATTGACTTGGGTCCTGAGGGGGGCGATCGCGGTGGTGAACTGGTGGCAGTGGGTACCCCGGAATCAGTAGCTAAGGTGCCCCATTCCTACACGGGTCAGTACTTAAAACCCCTCTTAACCCCATAGGATCTAGCAGTTATGCCGGGGGCATTAATTGTTATTGCAGGACCCACTGCAACGGGTAAATCAGGGTTAGCCTCTGCCCTTGCCCAGCGTCTCCATCGTCCAATTCTGAATGCTGACTCTCGTCAAGTTTATCGGCACTTTAACATTGGCACTGCTAAACCCAGCTTAAAGGAGCAACAACAGATCCCCCATTACTTAATTGATGTTTGTGAACCAACTCAGGTTTTTACCGTAGCTGACTACCAGGAACAAGCGATGGCGGTATTAAATCAAACGGGCAGTTTATCCCATGGGAACCAAGGTACCGTTGATCCAAGGGTGCACAATGAATCTACCCCTATTCCATCCTCTCCAATCCCCTTACTTGTGGGTGGAACCGGGTTATATATTCGATCCATTACCCGGGGTTTAATTATTCCTAAGGTTCCTCCCCATCCCCAATTACGAGACCAATTGACAGCCTTGGGGCAGGGACAATGCTATGCTTTGTTGACCCAAGTTGATCCGGTGGCAGCTCAAAAAATTCATCCCCATGACGTTGTCCGTACCCTACGGGGATTGGAAGTTTTTTATGTAACTGGGAAATCCGTATCAGCCCAACAGGGGGAAAGTCCTCCATCCTTTCCAATTTTACAGATTGGTTTGGATTGTTCTAGGGATGGCAACAATGGCGATCCCTTGGTGTATCGCATTCAACGACGCACGGAACACATGATAAAAGAAGGTTGGGTTGAAGAGGTAATTCAACTACACCAGTGGTATGGATCCCAATTACCCTTACTAAAAACCTTAGGGTATGAGGAAATCGGACGTTATTTGCAAGGAAAAATTTCACTGGATGAAGCAAAAGAGCAAATCATATTACATACCCGCCAGTTTGCGAAACGCCAACGTACTTGGTTTCGATCGGTTCCGTTGATGGAATGGTTTGATTGCGATCGCCCTGATCTCTTCAATGTTGTATGGCAGCGAATTGAACAATTTCGCGCTCTCAATGGGAATGAATAAGTCCAACTTAGTGACAACTTCCACCGTCAAACGCTCTTAGCGTTTGACGGTGGCTGCTCAAATTCACAAATGAGAGTTCTTGTCCTGATTGACTGACAAAACTTCTCAGCCAAAACCCCGAAAGCCCTCACCCTAGCCCTCTCCCGATGGGAGAGGGAACCGGAGGGGTGGATCGGCTCCCCTCCCCCCCTGGGAGAGGGGTTGGGGGTGAGGGCGTACAACTGTTGTCACTCAACCAGGTTCTTGTCTCACAGGCTGTGCATCCATTAAGCCTCCACAAGCAGCAAACGGATGTCCTACCGTCCGTTTAAATATGTTCAAACTTGCGTTTAAGTCTATAACAAAGGCTATAGCTGCTGGCAATTCCAAAATTCATGGGATAATTGTAATGGTAATTTAACTTCGGGATCAGATAAGGGCTTCAATTGTTAGAAACCTGCTTTCGGTTCTGATGTCAGCCCTCACCTTGGGGTGAGGGCTGACTGGGAGTCCAGTGACTGAGCGTAACCCGAATTGAAGTTAATTTACCTCCAATACGTGCAACCTAACCCTCCACCTCCATGACCCTGTTACCTTCTTCATCCCTTACGGAATCACTAACAGCAGCGGTCAGTGCTGCTGAAATTGCTGCTGAAGGCTTAAAACCCGAAGAATATGCAGAAATTGTTCGTCGTCTCGGACGACATCCAAATCGAGCCGAGTTAGGGATGTTTGGGGTCATGTGGTCTGAGCATTGTTGTTACAAGAACTCCCGTCCCCTACTGCGCCAATTTCCAACCACTGGCTCCCGAATTTTAGTTGGTCCTGGGGAGAATGCCGGGGTGGTGGATTTGGGGGATGGATTTCGATTAGCCTTTAAGATTGAATCCCATAACCATCCCTCAGCCATTGAACCATTCCAGGGTGCTGCAACCGGGGTAGGAGGGATTTTACGGGACATTTTCACCATGGGTGCCCGACCCATCGCACTATTAAATTCCCTCCGGTTTGGCAACTTAGAAGAGGGATCCAATCAACGAATATTTTCTGGGGTTGTGGAAGGGATATCCCACTATGGTAATTGTCTATCTGCCCATGAATCCTTTATTTGGCGAGATCAACGGGAAGTGCATTTTGATACAA
The DNA here is from genome assembly GCA_903897715.1 of uncultured Synechococcales cyanobacterium. Lineage (GTDB taxonomy): Bacteria > Cyanobacteriota > Cyanobacteriia > CAIUCS01 > CAIUCS01 > CAIUCS01. Next base: position 19,410 of record CAIUCS010000053.1, on the reverse strand, counting down.
TTGGCAATTTTGTCAATGGTTACTGGACGGAAACTGGCGATCGCCATCTGCAAAATCAGGATAAATTCCTGGAAACATTATCGTTTGATCCACAGACTGGAAAGGCAGGATGGCAACCAATTACACGCCTATTTAAGCGGGTAACCAATACCCTGATTACATTAAAAATAGAACAAGGGTATCAGATCACCCTAACTCCAGACCATCCCTGTTGTATTATTCATGATCAAAACTGGCAAATCAAGGCAGCTGAAAGGATCCAAACCGGCGATCGCCTCCCCTTCCTATTCCATCTCTTTCATCAACTTACCACCAATCAACAGCCTCCTTTAACCCTTTCACAATCCACAATCAGCAACGTTAGTACCCTCAACCCGTCCCCAGGTAGGTCTTACCCACCACCAGCACCCTCCTCCATCCCAAGGCACAACCCCGACTATGGCATTCACCACGGAACCAACCATGAAATCACCCCCCTTGCCGTCATTGACATTCAGGTTCACACCGTCCAACCCACCTTTGTATACGATGTTGAAGTGGGAAATACCCATCTATTTGTCACAACATCAGGACTGATTACCCACAACTGTGTTGGCGTACCCACCATTGGGGGAGAGGTTTATTTTGACCCAGTTTATTCAGGCAATCCCTTAGTGAATGCCATGGCACTGGGTTTAATGGAAACTGAAACAATTGTTAAATCTGGAGCCTCTGGAATTGGCAACCCTGTATTGTATGTAGGCTCTACCACTGGCAGGGATGGGATGGGGGGTGCTAGTTTTGCCAGTGCCGAATTAACTGAACAATCCACTGACCATCGCCCGGCAGTACAAGTGGGAGACCCCTTTTTAGAAAAATCATTAATCGAAGCCTGTTTAGAAGCATTTAAGACAGGCGCTGTTGTGGCAGCACAGGATATGGGAGCGGCGGGAATTACCTGTTCAACTGCTGAAATGGCGGCAAAGGGTGGGGTGGGAATTGATTTAGATTTAGACCTGATTCCGGTTCGAGAAACTGGCATGGTTCCCTATGAATACCTACTATCTGAGTCTCAGGAACGAATGTTGTTGGTCGCTGAAAACGGGCGGGAACAAGAATTAATTCATATTTTCCAGCGTTGGGGACTGGAGGCAGTGGTAGCCGGAACCGTAATCTCCGAACCAGTTGTCAGAATCCATTTCCACGGTGAAGTTGCGGCTGAAATACCCGCTACTGCCCTAGCGGATGATACTCCCGTCTATCATCGGCACCTCTTATCTGAACCACCACCCTATGTGCAACAAGCCTGGGCTTGGTCTGCGGATACACTACCTACCGCCGAATTGGATGGTATTATCATTCAGGGATTCAAGCAAAGCTGGACATCCATTCTTCTTCAACTCCTCCATACCCCTAATATTGGGAGTAAACGTTGGGTTTACCGTCAATATGACCACCAAGTCCAAAACAATACGGTAGTACTACCTGGGGTAGCTGATGCGGCTGTCATTCGCATTCGTGCCGTTCATGATCAGGGGTTGCCTGTCAATCCCGTTGTGGGTAATCGTGGTGTGGCAGCCACCGTTGATTGTAATGCCCGTTATGTTTACCTAGATCCCTATGAGGGGGCAAAGGCAGCAGTGGCAGAAGCAGCGCGAAACCTATCTTGTGTAGGAGCAGAGCCCCTGGCAGTTACTGATAATTTGAATTTTGGGAGCCCTGAAAACCCCATTGGTTATTGGCAATTGGCAGAGGCCTGTCGGGGATTAGCTGAAGGCTGCCGCCACCTGGAAACCCCCGTCACGGGGGGTAATGTTTCTCTCTACAATGAGACATTGGATAGTACAGGTACTCCCCAATCCATTTATCCTACTCCAGTGGTGGGGATGGTGGGCTTAATTCCCGATCTGTCCTTTGTGACGGGTCAGGGTTGGCAATTTCCTGATGACCTAATTTATTTAATTGGCTGGCCGTCTGAAACCCCCACTCCCCACATAACCCTAGGGGGTTCAGAGTATTTATATGCCATCCATGGCAAAGTAACCGGCAAACCACCCCTGCCAGACCTCCATTTAGAAAGGCAAGTTCAGTCCACGGTTCGATACGGGATTCGTCAAGGTTGGTTACATTCAGCCCATGATTGTGCAGAGGGTGGACTTGCAGTTGCCTTAGCGGAAGCTTGCATTAGTGGGAAATTAGGAGCGGAAATTGATTTATCCCCTTCCATGTCCATCCCATTCCCGTGGCGCATTGATCATCTATTATTTGGGGAAGGAGGATCCCGCATTTTAGTTTCAGTACCTGTCCAAAATGTTCCCTTATGGGAAACCTGGCTCATGAAGAATTTAGGGGAATCCTGGCAATATTTAGGTAAGGTTAAAGATAAGGGTAATGGATTGCAGATTTCAATTGGTAACCGGTTATTCATCGATGCCCAACTGTCTGATTTGGAGGAACAATGGTCTAATGCTATTGCCCGCCGTCTTTCCACTGCTGTTAACCCTTGAATCTTTGGTATTCCACCCTTTATCATGAGCCTAATTCCCTACCCATTTCCATCCTCCCCAGTTGAACCGGTGGTAGTCATTCCACCCAACTTCTACCCCCCTAATATCCAACAACCAGCTATGGATCATCCCGACAAACCTGAAGAAGCTTGTGGTGTCTTTGGGGTATATGCCCCTGGCGATGATGTAGCTAGGCTCACTTACTTTGGTCTATATGCTTTACAACATCGGGGTCAGGAATCTGCTGGAATTGCTACTTTTGATGGGGATACCATTCATTTACATAAAGAAATGGGATTAGTTCCCCAAGTGTTTGATGAAAACACCCTAAATCAGTTGAAAGGGAACTGGGCAGTGGGTCACACCCGATATTCCACCACGGGTTCTAGCCGAGTTATTAATGCTCAACCAACCATCACTACCTCGCGGTTGGGATCCATCGCATTAGCCCACAATGGTAATTTGGTGAATGCCGCCCAACTGCGGATGGATTTACTGGCTAAACACTATCAGGTGGTATCAACTACAGATTCAGAGCTGATTGTATTGGCCATTGCCCAACAAGTTGAATCAGGAAAGGATTGGTTGGAGGCAGCCATTAGTGCTTTTTATACCTGCCAAGGTGCCTATAGTTTAGTAATTGGCACCCCGGTCGGGTTGATGGGTGTACGGGATCCCAATGGGATTCGTCCTTTAGTGATTGGCACCCTACCCAATAAACCCCATAGCCCCACCCGTTATGTCTTAGCTTCAGAAACCTGTGGGTTGGATATTATTGGTGCTGAGTATTTACGGGAGGTGGAACCAGGGGAATTAGTGTGGATCACGGACTCCGGATTAGCTTCATTCCATTGGACACCCCACTTTCAACCGAAGTTATGTGTATTTGAAATGATTTATTTTGCCCGTCCTGATAGTATTATGCATGATGAAAGTTTATATAGCTATCGGTTACGATTAGGGGAACAGTTAGCCATTGAATCGCAGGTAGAGGCTGACATTGTCATTGGGGTGCCAGACTCAGGCATTCCTGCGGCCATTGGATTTTCCCAAACGTCTGGGATTCCCTATGCAGAGGGCTTAATTAAAAATCGCTATGTGGGACGCACCTTCATTCAACCGACCCAGTCGATGCGAGAATCTGGCATCCAGATGAAACTGAATCCTTTACGAGATGTATTGGCGGGAAAACGAGTGGTGATTGTGGATGATTCCATTGTTCGAGGAACCACTAGTCAGAAAATCGTCAAGATGTTGCGAGATTGCGGAGCTATCCAAGTCCATATGCGGATTTCATCTCCCCCAGTCACCCATCCCTGTTTTTATGGCATTGATACGGATAATCAGGATCAATTAATTGCAGCTAAGGAATCGATTGGGGAGATTCGCCACCGGATTGGGGTAGATTCGTTAGAATATTTGAGCTGGGGTGGGATGCTCAAGGCAACTGGAAAAGATCCTCATCATTTTTGCTCTGCTTGTTTTACGGGTGATTATCCTGTGCCCGTACCCGAAATAGTAAAGCGTTCAAAATTAATATTGGAATCAGAGCCTACATTGCCGACGACTACAACTTAAGGATGGGTTAAGTTCCCACTAAACCTTGGGTTTTATCTACTGAATTGGATAAATGACCTTTATACTAAAAAAAACAATTTTGCGATCGCCAAATTCGGAGCAGGAATGAGTGCTTTCCCTGAAGAGTTTCGATCTAACCGCATACAATCTGAACGCCAACTTAAGCGTTTACAACAGGACGTTTTACGGATGGGAGCATTGGTTGAAGGTTCCTGTTGGATGGCGCGGCAAGCATTATTTGAGCGAAACTTGGGTGTGGTGAACCAGATTTTACAACAGGATAAAAAAATTGATCAATTTTATCGACAAATTGAAATGGACTGCGTCAATATCATGTCTACCTTTCCCCCAGGCATCCAAGACATGCGTCTTTTAAGCGCGATGATGCAACTGGTCAGAGATTTGGAACGGATTGGGGATTATGCCAAAGACTTGGGGGAGATTGCCATAAAATTGTTTCCCTACCCCCCCCATCATTGCATGGGTCAAATTCAAATTATGTTAGACCGTTGTCGATCAATGTTGGCAATGAGCTTAATGTCATTATCGAATCTGGATGCTGAATCAGGTTTACTCATCAAAGTCAAGGATGACGCAGTGGATTCAGACTATGACTTACTCTATGATCTCTTAGCCCATCAATCGAATGTACAAGGGGTAGTAGAGCCAATTGTACTCATGGTTTTAATCATTCGCCATTTAGAACGTATTGCGGATCATGCCACTAATATTGGCAGCCGTGTGGTCTACATTGTCACTGGACAACGTTCTTGACATCCTCTCCCCCCAGTTGAAACGTAAAGTGCATCACCTGAAGGCATACACATCAACTTTGAAGTGGTGGTTTCTTTTTTCTGAGAGTGAGAGGGTCATGAAAAAAAACAGCTTACACTAAGGGTAGCCGATAATTCACCATGATTTGCACTTCATTTCCCATGACTTTATAGAAATTTGAATTCGTTAAAAGTATCCCTTTCGCAGGTGAGAATGATAGGATACTGAAAGTTTTTATTATCCGCTAACCCACCTAAATTACTCCATGATTTCCGTTCGTTTCATAACATCAAACATTCTAGTCTTGGGAATCACCCTCGTTGGTTCCCCATTTATTGGGACAAGCAGTCGTACCCTTGCCAACCCAGTCGCTAAACCAAATCCAGTAGTAACTCCCGCTAATTCGCCCCAAAGTCAACCCTCCCAAGTCCCTACGGATCTACGTCCCCTCACTCTCAACACCAGCCTGTTGAGTCTTCAGGGGGGTCGGCGGCTGATAAATGAAGCAGGTACAGCCGTGTCAGCTCAAAATTATGACCTGGCTGCTAAACGGTTACAAGATGCTCGGCAAGTCTTCAATCAACTTTCTAATTTCTACCAAGACTTAGCGTCAAGTTTTGCCGGTGTGGATAACCGAGTTGCCAATGAGCATCGACAGAAAGCCCTCGATAGCGCCCAACTCCGTGACCAAGCTACCTATCAATTAGCATTGGTGCATCGTGCACAAAACCAACCAGAATTAGCAGTGCCTTTGCTCATTCAGATTATTCGTAGCCAGCAACCCGGGCGAGAGTTAGGTCAAAAAGCCTACCAACAATTGTTAGAACTGGGTTTTGCAGATACTCCCTATCCCCGTAATGACGCTCCGACTCCTGCGGTAACCCCTAGTAAATGAAGCCGTTACTGATAAAGTTCCCCATCCTAACGGAACCCCCTACAGCGTGGTGGACTTTGCAACGTAGCCCCGTCCCTCAGGTTTTGGGAGAGGGCGGGTCTCTCCCGTTGTTTAACCTTCGGGCTTTATAGTATCCGTTTCAAGTTCGATAATCTTTTTTAGGGTCGGAATTACACTCTAACTGCTGTCACTAGAAAGGGGGACAAGTCTTAGTAAAAAGGTCGGCAACAGAAAATTGGGACAACTGATAATCTTGACCCTCTGTCACCAACGCTCCTATGTGAGTGAAGTGGAGGGATGAAAGGTTTCTTTTATTTTGCAAAGATGGAAGGAATGTCAACCAATTACTGGTACAGCCCAAGGCTCGTAAAGCCCACTGCTGTGCTGTACTAATTTTGTCCCTAATTTTCATGAATTGAACAGTTCCGCCATCCATTGTTACCTCAACATCACGGATGGGGAAAGCTAACCCCTCTCCACAAGCCTTAACAAACGCTTCCTTACAGGTCCAATAAATCAAAAAAATAATGGTCTGCTCATGGATGGGGAACGATTGGAGAAATTCAGTTTCAGGTTCTGAAAAAAAGCGGGTTGCTAACTGATTGATATTGGGAATAACCCGTACTTTTTCCACATCTACCCCAATGGCTCGTTCCCTAGCAATAGCGTAAATTAGTTTATCGTGGGAATGGGTAAGGTTAAACTGTAAGCCTAAATGGTTATGATTCACCAGGAAGGGTTTACCCCGTTTAAGATAATCAAATTCCAAATTCGCGGGAGAAACATTCAAATAATGCCCTAGAATTTGACGAAGTACCCCTCGTCCGATAATAAACTCTTGAGCTCGTTTCAGGTTGAAGGAATTCACTCGTTTTTGTTCGGCAGGAGAAAGAATAGACTGCAGAACTTGGATATGGTCAGAGGACTGGTTGAAATCTGTTAACCATAAATGAATACCATTGTGCTCTAGTTTATCTGGGGGCGGAATGGATTGGTTTATTACCATCAAATTTGATGCGACTGTTCCTAAAACCCATCTGAATACAACCAACGCTGACCGGAAAATACTGCCAGAACCCTTTCTCCTTGGTCAAACATGAAAATCCCCTGACTTATTTTATAAATCAAGGGATCATAATCAGGGTGCATCTACCTATACATTTTTCTAAGATTAAAATTGAAATCAGGACTTTTTGAAATTTTATTATTCAACCCCCATCATCGTCATTGATCCTGGGTTAAAGGGGGACGAAATAGCAAATATAAGATGGCACCCAAGAGGGGAATGGCAGCGATCGCCCTTAGCCAAATTCCCTGCCTAGTTTTCCGTCGAATTAAATCATCAGGGACAAGAACAGAAAATAATAAAGCCAGTAGACAAAAATCCAAGCCCATAACATGGATAAACCGATTGGTTTGCCATTGTAAGGTAAAGTTTCCCCAATCTCCTTGTGAGAATCCGTATGCACCCAGCCCAACTGTAATCATCAATAACACCCCTGCTATCCAACGGGAGTTGGTAATACGTAACACCCAATCAGGATCTCCAATGACCGTGTCGTTGGGGGACCGCAAAATTAAATAAGGTAAGAGTGCAAACGCTCCCAGACCAAAAGAGGCTACTACAAAAGGCCATGCTTTAACCCATTGGTTATGTCCATCGGTTAATAGGATACAACTGTAAACAGCAGGCCAAACACCCATCAGGTTAAATAAGGACACCACTGAGGGATTAACCCCCTGCCATTGACCCAGGGATAAATTTTTAATCAGCTCAAGGGTCGCCGGATCATCGGGAGGGGCTAACAATAGGGCATAGATCACGAATCCCATCCATAGCAACCCCAATATTATTCGATAGGTCTTCATGACTGGTTTTAGTAACTATCTTCTGAACCAACTGTTACCAACTCTAAACTGTGGTTTGCTCGATTCAAGCGATCGGCGATCGCTTGCCGCCAGTTTAAGTTGACTTGTGCATCAGCTAAAACCGATTGAGCGACTTGTCGTAGATCCGCACCCTGAGAAATATCCATTTGGTCAAGAAGCTGTAACTCATCATAAATGGCTTGCGGAGTGAATGAATTCATAAAATACCTAGAGTTAGAATGGTTTGAAAGTATCCCAATTTTGCAAGTTTGCCCTTATCCCCTAACCCTTTCTCTTTTTTTAGGAGAAGGGGATCCGGGTTCAAAGCCCCTCTCTATTTCTGGGAGAGGGACTTAGGGTGAGGGATGCACCCCAATGGTTTTCCCTAATCTAATACTGATTCCCAATACTCAATTTTAGACTTCAAATTTTTCGATTTTGCCTGAAATCACTGAACTATGAAGTAGAGTACACCCCATCCTCCAATTGATGTAAAATTGTCAATTAAATTGCATAAACAATTACAAACAATGCAAAAAGTTCACAATTATTAATGATTTCCAGAGTGAGTGTTTCTCGATTCAGCAGAGTAATGTATGTTTTTTCCTGATGAATTGTCTCTGCGTGTCCTTCATTCCTCCCTAGGGCAGAAGTAAACAGTGCCATTTTAGTTTGGTAAAGTTTAGATGGTTGAGGTATTTTGAAAATACCAGACATCTTTTAATCCTGCAAGGGACTGGCTCCGCGATTTAAACGAGTGATTATTCAATGTCCTTAACCATCAGATATATCATCCCCCCTTAAGGGTTTATCCTGATTGACTGACAAAACTTCTCAGCCAAAACCCCGAAAGCCCTCACCCAACCCCTCTCCCAGAGGGCGAGGGGTTGGGGGTGAGGGCGTACAACTTTTGTCAGTCAACTAGGGGTTTATCTTTCAACTGAGTGATAGGGGGATACGGGCTATCAAATCAATTATTTTATCAATTGGATTCTGGGTTGGATTGGATTTCGAAGATCAATGAATTGATACTTATGAGAGGATATAACATCAGGAACTTGCTTTAATTTTGCCAACGATTCCAGTTGAACAATAAATCGTTGGGCATTATAAACCCCCAAATGGATGGTTCCTAGTTCTGTGACAAGCTTTATATTGGATGGGTCTCGCCAGTCAATTACCTTGATTAGGATTTCACTCTGATGGACAGTGTGATAGAAAGATGTCCATGAACCTTGGTAATAATATGGTAAGCCAATGACTTGCAATGTGGGGGGTTGAAAGGAGGGGTTTATCAGTCGATAGTGTTGCAATGGAACAACAATCCCCGCTTCATCTAACAAATCAATATTTTTAATATGACTAAGGTTATCCATGGGTGTGGAGAGGGCAACAGCCACAGGGTGACGTTCTTTCACCTCAATGATTAAACCTGGAGGAATAAGGGTGCGTTTAACTACCACCCAGGCAATGGGTGTTTTGGCCTTGAGGTGAAGGGCTATTTTTTGGGGATCGATCCAAAGTAAGGGTTGGGGATAGCGAATGGGAAGTAAGGAACGGATGATATCATCCCCCAAAAGTTGATTCCCTTTGATGACAATTTGTTGAGAACTGGTGAGTATCCAAGTAGGTAAGGTGATAAACCATGTCAAACCACCCATCATGGTGGCAATCAACCCTACCCGCCAAATAGTCCGTGCCAATGACGCTTGGGGTGTTTGTGGGGTATTGGGTCGATTCAAGGAAGATAAATTTGAGATAGGACTGACATTCAGGAAGCTTGATTTTCAAATTTTGCCACTTGCAAGCAGCCGTGATCTAATACCCAGCAGCGATCGGCGATGGAAATTAATTCTTTAGCATCATGGGTAACAACTAATAAAGTCCATTGGGTTTTCAATTTATTTAATAAATTTACTAACTGGCAACGCATAGACCAGTCTAATCCAGCCGCCGGTTCATCTAGTAATAATAGGTAGGGTTGACGGATCAATTGGACTGCTAAAGCTAGACGACGTTGCTGCCCCCCGCTCAAGGTATTGGGGGAGTTATTAAGGGACAAATGATCCAATCCGACTTCACATAGTGCCTCATGCACCCGGTCAATTCCTAACTCAGGATGTCCTAGGCGGAGTTCTTCCAAAATTGTTCGACCGCAAAAGTGTCTTTCAGGAAATTGAAACACTAACCCACCCAATTGTTGTAAATGAAGTGCACTTAAGGGTTCATCTCGCCATAAAATCTGACCAGAGGTAGGTTCTACCAATCCAGCTAAAATTTCCAAAAGTGTACTTTTCCCTGAGCCACTTGGTCCAATCACCAACCCTAACTCCTGGGGAGCCAACTGTAAATTCACTGTTTTTAGTATGGGTTCCGGGACGGCTGCGGGATGATAACCCAAATGGGAAAGCAATAACATGAAAAATTCACCATAACCCTTAATCCCAGAGTGATTGTCAGCACGATAAAGAATTCCGGGATAAACACCCTATCGTGGTTAATACTTTGAAAAATATTCAACTTTGGTTCATAATCCAACGAACTTGGATCAGTACTCAGATATATACTTAACAAGTACCATTCCTAAATTATTACCTAATCATTTATTTTAGCCACATGGGTTTTTGGAAAAGTTGGTTCAATCCTTCTGGGTCTACCCTTACTAATGGACTCTCGCCCCTGGATACCCCAGACAAAACGGGACTAAACCAGTTCACTGGACAAATTTTACGGGAACAGGTTATTGGCAATTCCCGCATCTGTTTTACTACGGATCGTGATATTGACTTGTTTGAGTTAGAAGAATTATGCGATGCGGTGGGATGGGCACGTCGTCCCCTCCGTAAGGTAAAAAAGGCGATTCAGTTTAGCTTTTTAGTTGTGTCAATGTGGGAACTGCGAGGAAGTAAAAGAAGGTTGATTGGATTTTCTAGGGCAACTTCTGATCATGCTTTCAATGCAACCATTTGGGATGTGGTCATCCATCCCGATTTCCAGGGTAAAGGGCTGGGTAAAACTTTGATGCAACAAATTATCAAAAAACTACGAAGTGAGGATATTAGTAACATTACTTTATTTGCGGATGCCCATGTGGTTGACTTTTATCAACGATTGGGGTTTTTGTCGGATCCAGAGGGAATTAAAGGAATGTTTTGGTACCCTGATTGACTTTCAAAACCTGTTGGATCCACCGTGGGGTGAGAGTTCTCCATAAAAAAATCCACGTTTCTCGACTTTTGCCCAGCAAGAATTTACTATTTTTTCATGAATCATTCCAGCTTTGAAATAACTTAAAGTTGTTCTGAATTTGGACTGGGTGTGCTTCATAGTTTACCTGAGGGGGATCCGTTATCATTTTGTTATAATTCCATTATCGTTTTAATGCCTGGATGAAAGGGGTTTCACACCCCGTGACCGGAGAATATGCGCACAGACAGAGGAAATCACCCATGAAAAAAACAGCAGTCATTACTGGTGTCACAGGGCAAGATGGGTTTTATCTCAGTCAATTTCTATTACGGAAAGGGTATAAAGTTGCAGGGTTACTGCCCTTAAATCGTCAACATAATTTAAATAAATTAGGATCGTTAGTGGAGAGAATCCAAATTTGTACCATTAACTTGCAAAATCCAGATGATTTATTAGGGGTGATAGACACGCTCCGTCCCACGGAAATTTATAATTTAGCTGCTCCCAGCTTTGTACCAGCATCCTGGGATGATCCACTAGGGACACTTGATCTTGTGACAGGTACCGCCACCCGGTTACTTAAATCTGTGCGAGATTTGAAGTTAGCCAGTCGGTTTTACCAAGCGAGTAGTTCAGAAATGTTTGGAAATGTTACTGAATCGCCTCAGGATGAAAATACCCCATTTCGTCCCCGTAATCCCTATGGTGCAGCCAAGTTACACGCCCATTGGAGTATGTCCCATCATCGAGAACGTTATGATTTATTTGCCTGTAGTGGTATTTTGTATAACCATGAATCCCCCTTACGTCCTCCCCAGTTTGTCACACGTAAAGTAACCTTGGCAGCAGCATCAATTAAGTTAGGATTTAGTGATTATTTGAAGGTTGGTAATTTGGATGCAAAACGGGACTGGGGCTTTGCTGGAGATTATGTGGATGCAATGTGGCGCATGTTACAAAGTGATAGACCCGAAGACTATGTAATTGGAACTGGACAACTACGAACCGTAAGGGAACTGGTATCCTTAGCCTTTGGGGCTGTGGATTTGGACTGGGAAAAATATGTGGTAGTCGAAGAAAGTTTATTTCGTCCAGATGAACATTTTCAGCTGGCGGCAAATACCCATAAGGCTAAGGTAAACCTGAATTGGACTCCTCAAGTTACTTTTAATCAAATGATAGAGACCATGGTATTGACTGATTTAAAGAGGCTCAAAAACGGGGAGATTAATCATTGGGATGGACTCCAACACTGACCGAAAACGCGGAATTCAAGCCATGCCCTTTATAGTACAAGATTACTGTTCTGATTAGTCAGCCCACAACTCTAGGCATAAGCTTGAAAGTTGTTTAGATGAACCCCCCTGTCAGCTAGAAAAAGCCTTCCTGCTCTAATTCTTCAATAATTTGTAAAGCTCGGGGATCACCTAATCGTAATAATGATGCACGGGCATCTTCCTGTACTCCCACATCTTCGTCTTCCACTAATGCCTCAATCAGAGCGTCTACAGCAGTAGCATAAACCACATTCGAGGGTAATTCACGACATAACTGCCCAACAGACCAGGCACAATTACTGCGAACCACCGGCACAGAGTCTCGGCGCAAACCTAAAATAACGGTGGGCATAACATGAATGATGGCATCATAGCCAATGGACGCAACTTGCCCGATAGAGCTGGCAGCCCATAACCTCACGGCAGCGATGTCTGTCTTTAAGGCATCAAGTAATGGGGGGAGGCAACGACTATCGCAGCAGTTACCCAGTGCCCAAACGATTCCTTTACGCACATATCCGTTTAAGTCTGATTCTAATTGATGAATTAAGGGTTCAATAGCTGTGGGACTTGGGTTACGCCCTAATGCATAGGCAGCACTGACTCGAATTAAAGGGCAATTATCCTGAAGAAGCCTGATGAGATATGGGACTGCTAACGGGAACTGCAATTCACAAAATGCCCGAGTTGCTGACATCCGCTGTTGATAATCAGGAGACTCCAACCATGCCAACATTAATTGAGGATCGGGCGTTGTGTCAGTAATGTGAGATTCAGCCAAATTGAAAGGTTGCCTTGGTGTTTCCTCTGCGTCTATCATAAAAGACTTTTCTTCATTCATTCCTTCACTTTACCGCAAAGTGAGCCCCGAATCGATCCACCTCTAGATTCCCACATTTTGGAACCCATCCTTGCCCAACCATCATTACCTCCTTGTCACTACCGACGGGAGTAAGGGTTGACGATTCATATTTCACCTATATTGCCATGGGTGTAAATTATCATGGTAGGATTTTGAAGGTGAACCATGAGGAACGGGGTGTGAATTTTCAGTCAGTTATTGCCACATTGCATCAATTTTGGAGTGATCGTGGTTGCTTGATTGCCCAACCTTACGATGTTGAAAAAGGGGCTGGTACCAAAAGCCCCCACACATTTTTGCGAGCCATTGGACCTGAACCGTGGTCTGTGGCTTATGTAGAACCTTGTCGTCGTCCTGGGGACGGACGGTATGGACAAAACCCAAACCGCTACCAATACTACTATCAATATCAAGTATTCATTAAACCTTCCCCACCCAATATTCAAGATACTTATTTAGACTCTTTAAGGGCTTTGGGTATACGACCAGAAGATCATGACATTCGGTTTGTAGAAGATAATTGGGAAGATGCAGCCGTAGGCGCGTGGGGTGTAGGCTGGGAGGTGTGGCTAGATGGGATGGAAATCACCCAGTTTACTTATTTTCAGCAGTGCGGTGGTTTAGACTGTAGCCCCGTTTCCATTGAAATGACCTATGGTTTGGAACGGTTAACCATGTACCTTCAGGAAGTGGACGGAATCGCTAAAATTAAATGGAATGACTGCTTGAGTTATGGCGATGTTCATCTACAAGGTGAAATAGAGCAGTCTACCTATAATTTTGAAGCTTCATCCCCTTCCCTACTGTTTAACTTGTTTAATCTCTATGAACAAGAAGCAACTCAACTCATTCAACGACAATTGGTACTACCTGCCTTAGATTATGTTCTAAAGTGTTCCCACGGTTTCAACTTATTAGACGCCAGAGGGGTAATTTCTGTTAGTGAACGGACTCGGTACATTGGTCGTATTCGGTCATTAGCTCGCCAAGTTGCTCAACTTTATTTTACTCAGCGGGAGTCCCTAGAGTTTCCGTTATGCAAACTGCCAATCGCCTCTCAAATCACTGGATGAAAGAAGAAAGCAACGCCTAAAATGAAATAAGTAGCCAGTAGCAACACTCCTTCTAACCAATTGGACTGACCGTCTGAACTAATGGAGTTGGCAATGAATACTGCAACTGCAACTGCAACCAATTCAAAGGGGTTAAAATTTAAATCCATCGGTTGTCCCATCCACCACCCCGCAATCACCAGCACCGGCGCAACAAATAAGGCAATTTGTAAACTGGAACCAACTGCAACTGAGAGGGATAAATCCATTTTGTTTTTCAGAGCGACGGTGACTGCAGTGGCATGTTCAGCCGCATTCCCTACAATCGGGAGTAAAATTACCCCTGTAAATAAATCAGTCAGCCCTAGACGATGGGTAGCGACCTCTAAACTGCCCACCAATAACTCTGATTCAACTGCAACTAAAACAGTGGCAACTAAAAGAACAACAATCCAAAGGGATACATTAGGTCGATGGGAGGGTTGCTCAGGAAGGTGGTCTTCAACGGAGGAGTCTTGTTTAACCCCAGTAATGCCCAGGTCTACCATCCCTGCTTCATATAAATAAGTATGGGTTTTCATGGCAAATAGTAAGGTCAGACCGTAAACCAGAATTAGTACTGCTGCCACAGCCAAAGATAAATTTTGTAGGGTTTGAGGAACTATACCGGCTGATGTATAGTTGACGGCAGTTGGTAACAGCATGGCGATAACTGCTAAATTCATGGAAGAGGCATTGACTCTGGCTACAACTGCGGGAAATTCTTGTTTTTTATAGCGTAGTCCGCCTAAAAACATGGATAAACCCATGACTAACAGCAAATTACCAATAATTGATCCGGTAATGCTGGCTTTCACAACATTAAGTAACCCTGCATTTAATGCAACTAAAGCAATGATTAACTCAGTTGCATTTCCAAATGTCGCGTTGAGTAATCCACCCAGGGTAGGACCTATCACCACTGCAATTTCTTCAGTAGCAGTTCCCATCCAACCTGCTAGGGGTAATATGGCTAAACCAGCAGTAATAAATACAATAAGTTCACCCCATTCATACCCATGGGCAGCAATTGAAATTGGGATGAAAACTAACAATATGGATAAAATTGAAGTAAGGTTTGGCATAGAGCGAGGAGGAAAAGGTGGCTGGTTTGATTGAATGTACTACATTTTGACAGCGAATAATACCAAATTACCCAATAATTAGGTCTGGGAGATGGTAGTTTGTACTCTAAGATATTATTCGAGGCGTTTACTTTCAATTTCCTTGAGAAGTAGGGTCATAATTCATTCATCCCTCCCATAAGACTGGGTATAATACTCCCTATATTTCGGACAGGCTAATAAGAGAGTTTCGCTACAACCAGTTTACTGAACTCTACGGAGGATATTGCAAGCCATGCAGCGAAAATGACATAAGCAAGTAGCGGTGTATAATTGAATATAAGATGTGGGGGGGTTGTCCTAGTTGTAAACAGGCTGGAAGCCTGTTCCACAATTTAAATAGTTGAGTAATCCGACTATTTGGAGCCATGGCAGTTTCCTGTCTTCTGTTATCCTGGCTGTAAACAGGCTGGAAGCCTGTTCCACAATTTAACAGTTGATTAATCTGACTATTTGGAGCAATGGCAGTTTCCTGTCTTCTGTTGAGTCAAACCGCTAATACCCTACAAGGGGGTGTTGTAATGACTGTAACATCAAGGACTAATGTTCTACTCAGCGAGATTACTGCTTAAATGTACTCTTTTGCTGTCTTGATATTGGGGAGTACCATAGGGTTAGGGGCTTGCAGTTCAGTCATAGGAGAACATTGGGTTATGGTAGGCGATAGCCATCGGGGAACATAATACTTTTGAATTTATGTCAACCCCAAACGATGATAGTTTTTGAATTAAAGGGTAAACCCATGTCCATTCATCTTTCCTTTACTTCTGTGTCAGTTCCGACTAAATGGAAATCGCTATGGGTTGATACTTTAACGATTTTCTGGGGAGATTGGTTAGAACTACGGTCTCGAATTACTCAGGTAGCCGCATCTGGGTTGGTCTCACCATTAATTTATATTATGGCGTTTGGTTTGGGGCTGGGGAATTCCATTCGTCCTGGTGGGGGGTTGATTGATGGTGGGTATGATTCCTATTTGGAATTTATGTTGCCAGGGATGGTGGCATTATCATCTATGACGATTAGCTTTGGAGGTACTACCTTTTCAATATGCGGCGATCGCCTCTTTAGCAAAACATTTGAAGAAATGTTACTCGTACCCATCCACCCTTTAGGTTTATTTTTAGGAAAAATGCTGGCTGGAATCATTCGGGGATTACTAACCTCCAGCACTGTTATTCTCATTGCAGTTTTGTTTACTGGCAAGATTTGGAGTTTTGTCAATCCTCTCTTTTTATGTTTGTTGGTACTCAATTGTTCAGTATTTTCCGGGCTGGGGGTTATTGTGGGGCTATCGGTTCAATCTCTGGAAAGTGTGGGGATTTACAATAACTTTTTAATCGTACCCATGTCATTTTTAGGAGCGACCTTCTTTGATCCCCAGAGTTTACCCCTAGGTTTACAACTGATTGTATATGGTTTACCGCTTACCTATACCAGCATTGGTCTCCGCTCGGCTGCTCATTTACCCCTCTCTGACTTTCCCTGGTTCACAATTCCCGTATTATCAGGTATTGCCATCTTTTTAGCACTGATGGGTGCCCGTCGATTCGCCAACCAACAAGATTAATAGTTTTGCTTTCCCTAGTGTAGTGTACATAACAAGGAATCCCGGCATCATTTTAGTACATGCGAATTGACCACATTCATTTCTTCGTAACCGATGCGGAGATCACCCAAAACTGGTTTCAACAAACTCTGGGGTTTTATCCCATTGCCCAGGGTAGAAATCACCATGTACAAACTTATGTACTTGCCCACGGAGATATTCGATTTGTAATTTCATCTCCCTTGACACGGGCAAACCCGGTGGCTGATTTTTTGAAATGCCATCCTGCCGGTGTGGTTGATTTGGCATTCCATGTGGACGAGCCTGAGGATTTAATCCAAATGATGGATCAGTTGGAAGGGAGTGGTCGCATTGTAACGTCTTTGCAAACTGAATGGTTACTCCACGGAACGGTGCAATGGCTACAAATTAAAGGATGGGGCAACTTACTCCGCCACACATTAATTTATCGGTCAGGGGATACATCACCCTTACCAGTAATGCCTGATTTCCCAATGGTTATCCCTTGCCCTAAGGTTAATCCTGCCAGCACTCCTTTATTGGTTGGCATTGATCATGTAGTCATCAATGTTCCCGACGGAGAATTGGTACCGTGTAGTCAATGGTATAGCCAATTTTTAGGTTTTCAACCCCGCCAACTGTTTACGATTCAAACCAATTATTCTGGGTTGCGCAGCCAAGTGCTGGTTCATCCAGAGGGTAGTGTACAGTTACCCATCAATGAACCTACTTCTACCAATTCTCAAATCCAGGAATTCTTAGACCTAAATGGTGGTGCCGGTGTGCAGCATATTGCATTGCAAACCCCTGATATTATTGGGGCGATCGCCCAATTTCGACACCATGGTCTAACCTTTTTAGATGTGCCTCCCACCTATTATGAACTTCAACAATCGCAAAACTTTCCCTTAACAACTGAACAATGGGAGGCAATCAGTTCTCTGCATATTTTAGTTGATCAACAAGAACAAACCATTCCTGCATTATTAATGCAAGCATTTACCAAGCCTATTTTTGAACAACCTACTTTTTTCCTGGAACTCATTCAGCGGCAACGGTATGTTCTCCAAGGCAAACTGTTAGAAGTTCAAGGATTTGGGGAGGGAAATTTCCGAGCTTTATTTACAGCAATGGAGCAACAACAAATCAGTCAAAAAAAATCACCATAAACCCCTAGGTTAATAACGTTCAGTTACCTAATATAACAATGTGGTGATCTGAATTAATCATCAACCAATTTTCCTTTTTGAACTGCCCTAACAACCGAGTGACAGTAACCCGGGTTGTACCAATGGCGTTCGCCAGATGTTGATGGGTGAGACGAACTGATAAGCATATTCCTTCAGGTTCAGGATGACCGAGTTCATTTTTTAATAGCCATAACAATTGGCGCAAACGATCTTCGACACGACGATGACCAGCTAACGATAAAAAGGCTTCTGTTTGCCTTAAGCGACGACTAATTTGTGGAAAAATTCCCTGGGTTAATGTGGGAGATTGTTCAATTTCGGAAAGGGTAAAATGCATCAAATCCACATCTGATAGGGCAATAGCCTGGTATGGATCAATTAAACTCAGGGGAATACCAAAGGGCATAGATGGCACTGCTAATCCTAATAATGCTTCGTCACCACTGGAATAAAATGTACTCAATTGCACGACCCCTCTACAGACCACACAAACTCCATGATCCGTCATGGGAATGGTCTGTCCGTTTCGATAAGAATATAACTGTTTTCCTTGATATAGTTGCTCTAGTAAATAACGTAAATCCGGTTGAACAACTGTTGCCAAGTTAGAGGTATAAGCCATAATCTAACCATATATTTTGGTGATTATCTATACATTTTAAGAGCCTCAGTTAAAGAGAATGTAATAGGATGGTAATTTTAGGGTTTAGATAAGGTTAAGATTGGAAGTAGATTAACAGTGGATAAAACGGTGATACATCGAAATCTGGAAACATTCTTATTGAAGAAATAGCACTAAACTACTAACCTGGTTGACTGAGCACTGGTCAGTTAAGGCGCGAAAGCAGAAAAGCCCCGTAATGATAGCAACTCCAACATAGAAATCTGTCGGTGATATAACCCGATCGCCATAGCTAGACTCTGGTGCTTACCTAAGTCTACATGAAGTCTTACTTGTGAACTAAGCGTTGTACCGTGACTTATAATACTCCCCATATTCTGGACAGGTTAATACGATAGTCTCGCTGCTAATAGACTAAGAAACTATACGGAGGAGATTGCAAGCCCTGCAGCGAAAACGACATACCCCAGAGTTTAAGACGAAAGTGGTCTTAGAGGTCCTCAAGGGGAATAAAACGATCAACGAAATCGCCAGTGAAATGGGGATTCACGCAACCCAGATTACTCAATGGAAAAAACAGGCTCAGGAAGGACTCAAGGAGATCTTTGCGGATCACCGAGGGAAGAGCCAGAGCCAGAAACCCTTAGGAGAAGAGGTCAATCCTAAACGAGTCCGTCGTCTACCCAGGGTAATGGGTTTAGAAGCTATCTATCCCAAACCCAACATCTCATCGCCAGGTGAGAATAGTCGTCGCTATCCCTATCTGTTCAGGGGAAAAGCCATTGAGCGTCCCAACCACGTTTGGAGTACTGACATCACATACATTCCACTGGACAAAGGATTTATTTACCTTGTAGCGGTGATTGACTGGTACAGCCGGTAT
>CAIUCS010000052.1 GCA_903897715.1 uncultured Synechococcales cyanobacterium | reverse complement strand
AATAGGATGATTCCCAAAATGAAGCAATTGTGATCATGAAAAAGGATGTACACCAAAAGTCTATATGCTCAGATATGGTTTACTAAACTTCTATATTTTTAGGTTGGGCGATCGCTCGTTTATTGGGGGGGAGAGGGACTTTGAATCCAGTTCCCCTTCTCCCTTTTTGGGAGAAGGGGTTAGGGGATGAGGGCAAACTTATAATTGGGATACCCTGGGGGCGATCGCCCTTTGAACATTGAATTTATCTGATGCAGGCGATCGTTGGTTTATTGGGGGGAGAGAGCTTTTCTTCCTTCACGCCTTAATTGACCAGCACCCTAGGCGAATTTATTCGCTGGTGTCGTCGTTCCTACGCACTCTAAAGAGACGCTGTTTCTCAACTTCCCCCACAATTACTCAGTGAAGAATTACAGGTTTGTGATCACCCGTTCCATTGCCTCTTCCACATTTTTACGACTATTGAAGGCGGAAATACGAAAATACCCTTCCCCTGCCGACCCAAATCCAGAACCAGGGGTTCCTACCACATGGGTATGGTGTAATAGGTAGTCAAAAAAGTCCCAACTGCTGATTTCATTTGGGGTTTTAACCCACACATAGGGAGCATTAACCCCTCCATAAACAGTTAACCCAGCAGTTGTTAGTTGATTCCGAATGATTGTGGCATTTTCCATATAAAAGTCAACTAACGCCCTTACCTGTGCCTGCCCATTTGGGCTATAAACAGCTTCCGCTCCTCTTTGCACGATGTAAGATACCCCATTAAACTTAGTCGATTGTCGCCGGTTCCACAATCCCCAAAGTTCTATGCCAGTCCCGTCAAGTGCTTGGGCAGTTAACCCTTTTGGAACCACTGTAAAGGCACAACGAGTACCAGTAAACCCAGCATTTTTAGAAAATGAACGAAATTCAATGGCACAATCTCGCGCCCCAGGAATTTCATAAATCGAATGGGGTAAATCGGGGTTGGTGATGAAAGCCTCGTAAGCAGCATCAAAAAAAATAATAGATTTGTGAGCCGTGGCATAGTCAACCCAAGACTGAAGATACTCTTTGGATGCAGTGGCTCCAGTGGGATTATTGGGGAAACACAGGTAAATTAAATCGATTTTTTGTGGTGGTATGGCTGCGGTAAAATTATTTTCTGCGGTGATTGGTAAATAATATAACCCTGCATAAGTTCCATGACCATTCGCTTCTCCAGTGTGACCAGCCATGACATTGGTGTCTACATAGACGGGATACACGGGATCGGTTACAGCGATGGAATTATGCTTACCAAAAATATCTAAAATATTTCCACTATCACACTTAGAACCATCAGAAATAAAAATTTCTGATGGTTCAATTTCACATCCCCGCGACTGAAAATCATGGTGGGCAATTTTTTCCCGTAACCAGCTATATCCCTGTTCCGGACCATATCCACGGAAGGTGGCGCGATCGCCCATATCATGAACTGCCTGAACCATTGCCATTCGACAAGCCTCGGGTAATGGTTCCGTTACATCACCAATCCCTAGGCGGATAATGTTCGCTGTTGGATGTTCGGTAGCAAAGTGATTAACCCGTCGGGCTATTTCTGGGAATAAATATCCTGCCTTAAGTTTTAAGTAATGGTCGTTTATGGTAGCCATGCTGGGAATAAATCAGTTTTGATTTAGATTTTAACCTACATTCCGTAGGTTGGCATGGAATACCAGAACATCCTTACATCCTTATACTGCTATTAGCAACCAAAGTGACGTTCATGCCAATCATCACGAAGCAGACAACAGTGCCTTGAGAAGGAGGTGTAGCACATATCGCCGTAGACAAAACCTGTATGCTAAGAATACAGAGGGATTGCAACCAACAGTCACGGTGTACCGTTTAGTTCACAACTGGGTAAGACTTCATGTAGGCTTAGGAAAGAGCAAGATGCCAGCTATGGCGATCGGGTTTATCACCGACCGATTTCTATGCTGGAGTTGCTATCATTACGGTGCTTTTCCGCTATCACGCCTTAACTGGTCAGTGCAGAGTTTTCTGTCTTGACATTAGGGGGTACTTTATGGACTACTAAGTAAAAGAAGTCAGAAAAATTAAATTTATCTTTTCTAAACAGTATAATTTAAGAATTATTCCTATCTTAATTAAGACTTTTTGCTCAAGGTCACTATTTTAATAAGCAATACCATAAATTCACGATAAATCGGTGTAGGCTATGGCAAAAATTATATTAACTGACATTATCCATCCTATAGAACCCGTAACCCGCAAACTATTTCTAACGGCTGAGGAGAGAACCCGTAGTCGTCGTCATTTTTGGGACGAAACGGGAGATGAGGTGGTTTTACGTTTACCGAGAGGAACATGGTTAAAAAGTGATGACATCTTAACTGATTTGCACAAAAAAATATTGATTCAAATCGTGGCAAAACCAGAACCAGTCATTACTATTACTTCCAATATAATTAATCTTTTGCGCGGGGCATACCATCTGGGGAATCGCCACATCCCTCTTGAAATCAATAATGAATACCTAAGATTTTCGCCTGATGTTGTGTTAGAAGAAATGGTCTTGCAGCTAGGTTTCAATATTAAAAAAGAAATAGTAGCTTTCTATCCCGAACCAGGTGCCTATGGAACTCACTCTCACTCCTGAAAACTTTTTACATATTTTGCAGATCGGGAGTCCAAGTTTACCCATCGGAGCATATTGTTACTCTGAAGGGTTAGAAATGTTAGTGGAAAATGGCACCATCAATGATTCTTCTACTTTAAGGAACTGGTTGACTTCCGAATTAACCTACGGTGCAATTCGTGTCGATGCCGCAATTATTAAACGGAGTTATGAATGTATTCATATCCAAGATTTAGAAAACCTCCAAAATTGGAATCATTGGCTGTCAGCATTTAGAGAAACTGAGGAAATGCGTGCTGCCAGTTGGCAAATGGGAAATTCATTCGTGTCATTATTAAAAAATCTAATACCCGAATCTTCCGATCTATTGAGGCTCATCAATTCCTGTCAATATCCAATCAACTACCCAATTGCCTACTCTTTGGCTTGCAGTCATTGGCATATTCAAATCCATACTGCCTTGTTAGCCTATCTCCATAGTTGGTTAACCAATTTAATTACATCATCTGTAAAATTAATACCCCTGGGACAAACTATTGGTCAGGTACTACTCATTGAACTACAACCAGTACTGATTCAGATTGTCTCGGAAATCGATACAATGAAAGATGATGATTTATATTGTTGTAATTGGGGTTTATCCTTAGCTAGTATGCAACATGAAACCCAATATTCCAGGCTATTTAGAAGTTAGTGTAAACTGGGTTTATCCATATGGAGTATGTCAATGTCTAGTGCGTTGAGAATAGGAGTTGCCGGTCCTGTTGGTTCAGGTAAAACAGCTTTAGTTGATTTGTTATGTAAACAGTTGCGTTTACAGTATGAAATAGCAGTTGTTACCAATGATATTTATACACAAGAAGATGCCCAGTTTCTTGTCCGTTCTAAGGCATTGGATGGCGATCGAATTTTAGGAGTGGAAACTGGTGGATGCCCCCACACCGCAATTCGGGAAGATGCTTCCATGAATTTAGTGGCAATTCAACAACTAGAAAAAAAGTTTGAAAACCTAGATATTGTATTTCTTGAGAGTGGAGGGGATAATCTGGCTGCTACATTTAGTCCTGAATTAGTGGATTTAACTCTTTATGTTATCGATGTTGCTGCGGGGGATAAAATACCCCGTAAAGGCGGTCCAGGCATCACTAAATCGGATTTATTGGTGATCAATAAGATTGATCTGGCACCTTACGTGGGTGCTGACCTAACGATCATGGAACGAGATGCTAAGAGGATGCGGGGAAACAAACCATTTATTTTTACTAATTTAAAAAACCAAGCAGGTTTAACTGATGTAATAAATTTTATTCAGTCGGCGGTATCTTAGAAATTCTGTTTTACTACTTGATAGTTGGAGAAGAGACGGACTTGGGAGCCAGAAAATCCAGTCGTGCTTTTGATTTACTAAGAGGTTCCGGCATAGGTTAGTTTTTGACCTGAGAAACTTAGGGGAATGGCAACCTAAAATTTATCAATTCCCATTGATATCCGCCTAACCTACAATTAAGAATATTTATTAATACTTTACCTTAACCTTGATTTTTTATCCTT